>NZ_JBNDYG010000014.1:0-92532 GCF_049893405.1 Paenibacillus sp. Dod16 | reverse complement strand
AAACAAGAACTTTCTACATATATCGATTATTACAATCACAAGCGAATTAAAGCAAAACTAAAAGGCATGAGTCCGGTACAGTACCGAACTCATGCCCAACAAATTGCCTAATAAAATAATATGTCTAACTTTATGGGGTCAGTTCACATTTAAGTTAAAGGTCTGTGGGCTTTTTGGTGTTATCCGTGTCAATTGCGTTAGGATTGCATAACCCGCTCGTCATGTTTGCGTTCTTCCGTTTCCATGTTTGTTGGGTTTCTGTGTTCTTGCTTTCCGGAATGTTCGTTCCATGTTCGTTCTCGGTGTTCTTGCTTTCCGAATTGTTGCGTCTCCGCATCTACTGCGGTTTACTGCATTTCCTGCATTTCCTGCATTTCCTGTATTTCCTGTATTTCCTGCACTTTCAGCATTTCCAACGCCTCTTGTGTCCCCGGTCCTCTCAAAAACGTTCAGTTCCCTGCGCTTAAGCCGTCAAACGTGCGGATCGTAATCCGCAACCACCAGCACATCCATATGCCTTGCGCTTCTTAGCAGGCTCCGGATCATTCTCCGCTGGGCGTACAGCTTCCATCCAGCCATCTGCGGCTGTCCGATAATCAACTGGGTGGCCTTGACCGCATCTGCTGCTGCGACCAATTGGGAAGAAACGGCGCGGGTTGGCACCTTGTTTACCGGCAGCACGGTGAACGTTCCTCCGAGACGTTCCGTTAACGTCTGAAGCGCCGTCAGGCGCTGTTCGTCATCAAGAGACAGACTGTGATGCCGCTCCAGAGGGAATGCCACATACCAGGCCGCTTTCAGCCGATGGGCGATCCGGAAGCCTCGGCGAATGAGTCGTTCTCCCTGGGGACCTTCACCAAGCATGACATAGATAACCTCCTCGCGACGCCACGGCCCCCGCAGCGAGCTGCTGCGCTGCCATGACTCCAGTCTCTCGTCTACATCATCCGCAATTTCTCTTAAGGCAAGCTCTCTTAAGGCAATGAGGTTTCCCGTCTTAAAAAAATGACCAAGGGCTTGCGGGATTTTCTCCGGCGCATAAATTTTCCCCTCCTTCATCCGCTGCCGCAGCGACTCCGGCGTAACGTCGATGAGCTGAACCTCATCGGCCAATTGCAGAATATGATCCGGCACCGTCTCGCGAACACGAACGCCGGTCATTTGCTTGACGGCATCATTCAAGCTCTCCAAATGCTGCACGTTCATGGTCGTAATGACGGAGATGCCGGCCGACAGAATATCCAGCACGTCTTCAAACCGTTTCTTGTGCTTGCTTCCGGGAACATTCGTATGCGCCAGCTCATCCACAAGAACCACGTCAGGCCTGCGACGAATGATCTCATCGGTATCCATCTCCTCAAGGCGTGATCCCTGGTAGTCCATCTCTTTGCGCGGAAGAACCTCAAGATCACCGATCTGTGATCGCGTATCCATCCGGCCGTGCGTCTCCAACAGTCCGGTAAGAACCGTCAATTCCTTCTTTAGCAGATCATTTCCTTCGCGCAGCATCGCATACGTCTTGCCCACGCCCGGGGCAGCCCCGATATAGACTTTAAACCGCCCGCGCTTGACCTGCTCCATCTTCCGGTCCAGCTCTTGCTCATTCAATCGGTGAAACGAATCGGAGGAAACTCGCCGCGGATGGATCTGCGCCGGGATGATCCGTTCTCCGTCATGCGCCGCCCGATCCGCCACAATAAAAATATCGATCCCGCGCGTTTTCTTCAGCAGATCCTGAAGGAGCGAGCCCTGCCGCATCTCTTGCGGACGGGTCTGCTTCGAATGACCCAGCACAATGCGGGTCACATGGTGTTCCAACGCATATTGAACAAGCACGTCAGCCAGCTTCCTACGCGAATGGAGAGGCAGCTCTTCAAGCTTGACGCCGATACGCTCCGACAGTTTCAGCAAAGATCGCTTGAAGGCCGCCTGCTCTTTCGTGAGCTCTAACCTCGGATTCACAAACGTAACGGCCATAAGCACACCGTTCAATCTCTTCGCGATCTGCTGTCCGCGCCGCATATAAATGGATCCGTTCCAATGATACTGGGTGGATACCAATATTCGCTCATGGGCTCCCGATGGGCCGACCAATCCCCGTTCCTTGCGGTGCCGCTCCAGCGAGTGGTTTACCCCTTCGGCTACGAGGCGAAGCGTCAGCTCCCGAAGCACGGCCAGATTACCCTCCTTCCATAAGCTTCCACCCCCGAGCAAGCCGCCTTGTGCCCGCTCCAGCATTGTTTCAGGCGTTACATCAATGAGCACCACCTCGTCTGCGTTTTCTAGCGTATCGGCAGGAACCGTATAACTAGCCTTAATGCCTGTCAGCTTGACTGCAATATCCTGGACGTCATCCAGCTCATACACATTGACCGTCGTGATGACGCTAATCCCCCGGCTTAACAAAAATCGGATGTCATCCAGCCGCGTGGCATGCTTCGCCCCCTTCCGATTCCGGTGGGCAAGCCCATCGACAAGCACCACCTCCGGGTTGCGCTGCACCAGCAGTTCCAGATCAAGATCCTTCTTCTCTACGCCGTCCTCCACCCAATGGATGCTGGGCACCCGCTCCAGATTCCGGACCTGCTCGACCGTTTCCGGACGCTGCATCGTGGATACCGCGCATATGACAACATCGATGCCCTGCAGTTTCAAGGTATGTCCTTCGCGAAGCATATGATAAGTTTTCCCCGAACCGCTTACGGCCCCGATATATACCTTAAGCCTTCCATGGTGGAGCTTCGCAATCGACCTTAAGATTTCCTCCGGTGATTTTCTCCGAAAGAGGTCCATGATCAATCAAGAAGCTCGGTCAGCGCCAGGTTCAGCTTCAACACATTGACGCGCGGTTCACCGAACACGCCCAAGTCCCGTCCTTCTGTGTGCTCCTCTACCAACTGATTAAGCTCTGTCTCGGTAATTCCAGTCAGCTTGCTGATTCGCGGAATTTGAATATTCGCGGCCTGCGGCGAGATGTGTGGATCCAATCCGGAGGCGGAATTCGTAACCAGATCCATCGGAACCTTGCTCACCGGAACGTCCGGGTTGTTCTCCTTCCACGCTTCAATCGAGGCCTTCGTCCGATCGATCAGGTCCGGGTTGGAAGGTGCATAGTTATTGCTGCCTGAGCCGGCTCCGTTATATTCAATGCTGGACACCCTGCCGTGAAAATACTGAGGCTCCGTAAAGTTCTGGCCGATCAATTCCGATCCGACCACCTTTCCGCCGGAATCCGTGACCAAGCTGCCGCCGGCTTGCTTCGGCATGAGCAGCTGCGCGGCTCCCGTCGTAATCAGCGGATAGAGAAAACCGCATAACACGATAAATACAAGGCTCGTTCTTAGGGCCATGCCCAGAGAGATGCGGACTGCCCCCGCCCCGGCGCGAGGCGCAGCGGATGATTTTTGCAACGAATTATTCATGGTTCCTCGATCCCTTCCTTCATATCTTCCATATAAACCATTTTCGAGTTATCTCTATTCCCCGGCACGATTATCATATCTAGATCCATAGATGGACAATCATGTCGATCAGCTTAATCCCGAGGAACGGTACGATCACGCCGCCTAAGCCATAGACCAGTACATTGCGCTGGAGCAGCTTCGACGAGCTCATCGGTTTGTAGGCTACGCCCCTCATCGCAAGCGGAATGAGCAGCGGAATAATGATCGCATTAAAGATCAGCGCCGACAGAATCGCCGACATGGGAGAACCCAATCCCATGACGTTCAGAACATTCATGCTCGGTATGACAGCTGCAAACATCGCGGGAATGATGGCAAAATATTTGGCGACATCGTTCGCGACGCTGAACGTGGTCAGCGCGCCACGCGTCATTAGCAGCTGCTTGCCGATGGCAACCACCTCGATAATCTTCGAGGGATCCGAATCCAGATCCACCATATTGGCCGCTTCCTTGGCTGCGGTGGTACCGCTGTTCATCGCCAGCCCCACATCGGCCTGGGCCAGCGCCGGGGCGTCGTTCGTACCGTCACCAGTCATCGCAACCAGCTTGCCTTCGGCTTGTTCTCGGCGGATGACGGCAATCTTATCCTCGGGCTTGCTCTCGGCGATATAATCATCGACACCTGCTTCTTTGGCAATCGTCGCTGCGGTAAGCGGATTGTCGCCCGTGCACATAATCGTCTTGATGCCCATCCGGCGCAGCTGATCAAACCTTTCCTTCATGCCCGGCTTCACGGTATCCTTCAAGTAGATTAGACCATAGATGCGGTTATCCACGGCAACAGCGAGCGGGGTTCCGCCCTCTGTCGCGATGGCATCAGCGCTTGGCGTCAAATCCGAAGGGATGGAGCCTCCTTGCGACAGCACCCAAGCTTTGACGGCATCTACCGCACCTTTGCGGACTTTTCGCCCATCCTTGAGGTCCATCCCACTCATCCGGGTCTCTGCCTTAAATTCGATGAAATCCGCCTCAGCCGTCATGCTTTCATCTGCTTCGAGACTTTCCTGCTTCAGCAGCTCCAGCACGGAACGTCCTTCCGGCGTTTCATCCAGCAGTGAGCTCACGCCCGCCCATTGCGAAAGCGATGCATGCGATTCGCCGCCGACGGGAATCAACCGGCTGGCCATCCGGTTCCCGAACGTAATGGTACCCGTCTTATCCAGAATCATCGTATTGATGTCACCGGCAGCCTCCACCGCCTTGCCCGACATCGCCAGCACATTGAACTGCGTCACCCGGTCCATGCCGGCAATCCCGATCGCCGACAGCAACCCCCCGATCGTGGTCGGAATGAGACATACCAGCAGCGAGATCAGCACCGGAACGGACAGCTCGATGCCAAGATACTTCGCAATCGGAGCGAGCGTAACGACAACGATCAGGAATATCAGCGTTAAGACGATCAACAGCGTATTCAGCGCAATTTCATTCGGCGTCTTCTGGCGAGAGGCTCCTTCCACAAGCGAGATCATCCGGTCGATAAACGATTCCCCGGGATCGCTCGTAATCCGGACGCGGATCGTATCGCTGACAACCCGCGTCCCCCCGGTGACCGAGCTGAAATCGCCGCCGGCTTCTTTAATGACGGGAGCGGACTCGCCGGTAATCGCCGATTCGTCCACGGACGCAAGGCCCGCAATGACTTCCCCGTCCCCGGGAATCATCTCGCCCTGCGTGACGATCACGATATCTCCTTTGCGAAGATCCGTGGACGGCACGGATTGTACCCCTCCGTTCTCCATCACTTTACGTGCCGTCATTTCCTGCTTCGACTGCTTAAGGGAATCGGCCTGCGCCTTTCCGCGTCCTTCGGCAAGCGCCTCTGCGAAGTTTGCAAACAGCAGCGTCAACAGCAGAATGACAAATACCGCCACATTAAATCCGATACTGCCCTCTGTTCCGAAATAGGATGGAAATAACGTCATCAACAGAACAACCAGCGTCCCGGCCTCCACAACAAACATGACCGGATTTCTCATCATCAGGACGGGATTCAGCTTCGTGAAGCTGTCCTTCAGCGACTGACGGACCATCTCTTGGGACATCGCTTTTTTTCTCGTATTATTCATGGAAATAGGCCACCTTTTCTATTAACGGATCGTCAGATGCTCAGCAATCGGACCGAGCACAAGTACTGGCAGGAAGGTCAATGCACCGATAATCAGAACCACCGCGATCAGAATGCCGGCAAACAGCTTATTATCTGTCCGGAACGTTCCGAGCGTCTCGGGAACCCATTGCTTCCGCATCAACGAGCCGCCCACTGCCAGCAAGGCGATCATCGAAATGTAACGCCCGAATAGCATGACCAGTCCGGTTGTCACGTTCCAGAACGGCGTGTTATCCGACAGTCCCTCAAATCCGGAACCGTTATTGGCTGCGGAAGACGTGTATTCGTACAATACCTGCGAAATGCCATGAAAGCCCGCATGGGCAATGCCCGCCTGCCCCGCATCCGTCATCAGCGCAAGTGCGGTCGGAGCCAGAATGATCAATGGATGCACCAGGATAACAACCGCAATTAGCTTCATCTCCCGCGCCTCTATTTTTCTCCCTAGAAATTCGGGTGTTCGGCCAACCATAAGACCAGCCAGGAATACTGCCAATATCGCATACATGAGCATGTTCATCAGCCCGACGCCTTTTCCGCCAAAAACGGAGTTCAGCATCATCAGGGATAGCGGCGTAATCCCGCCAAGCGGTGTGAGCGTATCATGCATGTTGTTGACCGACCCGGTCGTGGCCGCGGTCGTCACCGTGGTGAACAGGGAGGACTGGGCGATCCCGAACCGGACCTCCTTGCCCTCCATGCTGCCTTGGGAGGTATCCATACCCAGCCGGTTCAGCGCCGGATTGCCGTTCGTTTCAGCCGCATAGTTCAAGGACAGGAATCCGATAAACAAGGTCATCATTACCGAGAAAATAATCCAGCCCTGCTTACGGCTCTTCGCGAACAAACCAAATGTGTAAGGAAGCGCCGCCCCGAGGCTCCACATGCACAGGATCTCGATCACATTGGTCAGCGGGGACGGGTTCTCGAACGGATGCGCCGAGTTGACCCCCATAAACCCGCCCCCATTGGTGCCCAGATGCTTGATCGATTCCAGCGCAGCCACCGGTCCCACCGCTATTTGCTGCTCGCTTCCTTGAAGCGTCGTGACGCTGAGCGTAGGCTGCAAAGTCTGCGGCACCTGCAGCGCAACCAGTACCATCGCAATGATAAATGCGGCCGGGATAAACACCCGGGTGTGGGCTTTGACGAAATCTTCAAAAAAGTTGCCGACGGTTGTACCCTTGCTGGTCACCGCCCGGATAAACGCAATCGCCACGCATAGCCCGGTCGCCGCGGACGCGAACATCATCATCGTAATGACGGCCATCTGGGCCATATAGGATAATCCCGACTCCCCGCTGTAATGCTGGAGATTCGTATTCGTCATAAAGCTGATGATCGTATTGAACGACAAGGTCGATTCCATATTGTCGATACCGTTCGGGTTGAAGGGCAATACTCTCTGTATCCGCAGAATCAAATACCCCGCCGACACGAGCACGATATTCGTTATCACAAAGCTGACGGCATACCCTTTCCATGTCATTCCCTTGCGTTCTTTCAACCCAATCAGTGCGAAGATCGGTTTCTCCAACCAGGAGAACCATTTATCCGTTCCATTCCCCTCATTGCGAAACACCTGATATAGATAAGTTCCGAGCGGCTTTACCAGCAGCACCAGAACGAGTATAACGATGGCAATTTGTAAAATGCCCATGACGAATGTCTTCCTCCTTCAGCTGTTTCCCTAGAATTTTTCAGGATGAATCAGCGCGTAAATCAAATATAGAAAAATAAAGAGCGTGCATATTAAAATGATCATCACAACTAATCCACCTCCGGTTCCGAAACCACGCGTCCGCACCAGGACATAAACAGCATGAGCAGTCCGTAGGTTCCTCCCAAGATAAGCACCATATATAAATCCTGCATGAATATAACCTCCTAAAACCTCATGGTCACATCAGCCAAGACGCTTAGCTGACAATGGATGAAATCAGGAAGGATACCTGATGATGGTTCGTATGAAGCACCACATCGGCCCCCAGTCCCTTATATATCAATCGCGGATTGCTGGAATGGGTAATCACATAAATCGACTCCGTCGTCCATGTCCGGCAGATCCGTAAATAGCGGCAGCACAGGTTCAAGCTGCTCTCGAACAAATACACCTTGCTGACGGGAAACTCGGGAATGATCCAGGTTTGTTCATCCCTTGTATCGATAACAATCATGTTGGTGCAGCCTAGTTCCCGCAGCCTCTCCTGCTCAACCCGGTTGTTGGCTATGGCCGCAAACGAAATGCGCATATAGATCAACTGGCGGATAAATTCTTCCCCGGCCTTGTTCGGCGCGGATACCAGGATAAACTCCTGCGGTTTCTCCATCTTTTGTTCTCCTCCTAAAAAGTTCAGAAAGAGAAGACAACAACAAAGAAGCCTGGGGAAAGAGAAGAACTCTTCCCGCAGGCTTCTTCATCAGAACACGGTGAAATACACCGTGGCCCAAGTCCACGACAATCGTTGCCTCTCTCGATACGCTTACGAGGTTAGCTGACGGATTCGGGCGTGAGAGTCGCCCTACCCATAGACCGTTATCTTGTCCATGGGATTCACCCCTGAGAGATCAAGTTTATCTCCCGACTGGTTCCCCCGTTCCTTTTCCATTCAAGGACTCAGCGAAAATTAAAAACGAGTAGCATGTTATTCTATTAGCGATTGACTAACATTCAGGCCCGGCAAAACAGCACAGCATCAGGTTCGAGCGGTGAGAGTCGCATCATCCTGCATTTCCAGCGAAGGCCCATGGTGCCCTCGCCCGAGATTCGATCCATAAAGAACCCGGCAGCTCCCACACAGCCTTTAGGTCTTCATGGAACGGCTGCCCGTATGCCTGCTGCCGATGTCCGTCAATTCATAGTTCGTATCATACGTCCGGCCTTACAGGAAGTAAATGTGAGCAGAAACACGTGGGGCGTTATGTCGAACAGGATCTGTCCGGTTTCGCTCCATTATCTCTTGAATCCTGCTCTATACTATGTATTTCTCTTGTTTTCTTGTATTTATCGCAATCTATCGAGATACCGAGATTTTGCCATGATAATAGATGACACAACCGAATGTACGCGTTTTCTTTTACGGTTTTCATCGATTTTCGGAATGTATCCGTCCAATATGGCCATTTACTTTTAGATTCCTCCGGCGTATGATTCATCCATCATTCGAAACACTCGTTTACGCTGAGCTCCCGAGCCTTAAGCGAAGCGGCCACTGTAGCAGGGCCACTAACGATAAATAGGCCTGGAGAGCGGGGTTACTCTGCTCACCAGGCCTTTTTGCCGTGCATATAACATTCCTATAAAGGAGCGCAGATCATGACGAAACTCATCGAGGCCGCACTGGCTCCCGTCATCGAAACCGCATCGCCTGCATTAAATGCAGAGCTCATCCGCTGCATGGAGATATTTCGTTTCGACCGGTGCTCGGCTGAACGCTTTATCCCCTGGAGCGACCGAGATTGGAACTGCGGGTTGTTCAAAATCAGCTGCAAAGACGCGGCCGGGTATGCCGAATATGCCCTGCCAAGCACAAGAGAATTCGCGGATCTGATCCGCTGGGCATCCGTCTTTACGAGGCTGAGAGGTATGCCCGTGACCGAGGCCATTCGCTATGCCCAGAAGCAGCAGCAGTGGGGATCCGCACGAATGCAGCTCGCCGTATCGGCCCTCGCCGATCTGGAGGCCAATCTGCAACAGCACATCACCCGTATGCGGTTAGGCAGCCTGCCGCTGGAGCGTTCCTTCCTGATGGACTGCTCGGAGGCATATTATTCCTTCTAGGACAGCTGCTAGAAAGAGCTACCGTTCTCTCTCCATTGCAATTGGTTGTTTTCCCCCCGCTCACTTGAACATATTCTTGAGCACCATCATCAGGTTGGCCGGCTTCACTGCCAGCCGCCGGGTGAAATACGGGTACCACATCGTTCCGTAGGGCATATAACACCGGATACGGTAGCCGTCCTGTGCCAGGGCAGCCTGATCGTTCATCCTCAGTCCGTACAGCATCTGAAATTCATAGTCCTGTTTGTCTATGCGGCTCTGCTCGGCAAACACCTTCACCCAGTCGATGATGTTGTCGTCGTGCGAAGCAATCGCGACGTAGGCTCCCTGATCAAAATGCATTTTGATCAACTTCTTATAGTTGTCAATGACCTCCCGCTTCTGCTGAAAGACGATGGTTCCCGGCTCTTTGTACGCCCCCTTGACCAACCGCAGATTTACGCCGGCATGCATCAAATTCTTGACGTCCTCCTCCGTACGGAACAAGTAGGCTTGCATTACGGTCCCCACGTTGGTCAGCCCCTCCTTATGGAGCCGCAGCGTCATATCAATCGTCGCCTGGGTGTACGGCGAATCCTCCATATCCAGACGAACGAAATTGCGGTGCTCTTTCGCCTTTTTCACCACCATTTTGATGTTCTCGTACGCCTTCTCCAGATCCAGCGCCATGCCCATCTGCGTCGGTTTCAGCGATACGTTCGACTGCACTCCACGCCTCGCGATCCCTTCCACCAGCTTCAAATATTCCTCCCGATACCCGGCTGCTTCGTCCAGCGTCCGGATGCCCTCCCCCAGATGGTCCAGCGTGACAAGAATGCCCTTCGCGTTCAGCCTCTCGATTTCATCCAGCGCCTCATCCAAGGTATCGCCGGCAATGAATCGGCCCGCCAATTTCCGGCCGTACTTGATCGACAACCATTTCACGAGTTTATTGCTGGACACCGTCAGGATCACTTTGCGGTAAAGCTCGGTTCCGTCCATGCGCGCGCCCCCTCTGCAAGGTAAACCAAAAATGCACTCTATCTAACTCATATGCAAAAATCATGACGGCATGCAGGAAGACATACATATCTTACATAGAGGTTTTCACCAGGAGTTCCTAACCATGCCACCATGACTCATTCGCAGCTGGACCATTGGCCAGAAGCTTCGATTCATATCATGTTAAGGAGGGGCCTCCCCATGCGAGCATCTTTTCGGAACGAACCATTTATGGACTTCAACAACGAATGGAACAACAAGTTATACGACGCGGCGTTATCCGGGGTCGAAGCCGAGCTTGGCCAATCGTACCCGCTGGTCATCGGCGGTGCCAAAATCCATACGGAGCGCACCGCAAATTCGGTCAATCCGGCGCGCAAACGCCAAGTCATCGGCGTCGTGTCCCAGGCGGATACCGAGCTTGCCGAACAAGCCATTCAGACGGCAGCGCGTACCTTTGAGACGTGGAAGCACACCGAGCCGAGCGAACGGGCACGCTATCTGTTCAAAGCCGCGGCGATCATGCGGCGGCGAAAGCTCGAGTTCTCCGCGCTCATGACTCTCGAAGCCGGCAAGACGCGTGCCGAAGCCGACGCCGATACGGCCGAGGCGATCGATTTCATGGAATTCTATGCACGCGAAATGCAGCGCCTGAGCGCGCCCCAGCCGCTGACGGTCCACGAGGAGGAAGAGAATCATCTCTATTACATCCCGCTTGGCGTCGGCATCGTCATTCCGCCGTGGAACTTCCCGCTCGCGATTATGGCCGGCATGACAACGGCTGCCATCGTCTCCGGCAACACCGTTGTGCTGAAGCCAGCCAGCACCACCCCGGTCATAGCCGCTAAATTCGTAGAGCTACTGGAAGAGGTCAGCCTGCCTCCGGGCGTCGTTAATTTCCTGCCTGGCCCGGGTCAGGCAGTGGGCGACTATTTGGTGGATCACCCATTGACCAGATTTATCAGCTTTACGGGGTCACGCGACGTCGGACTGCGGATTCAGGAACGCGCGGCCAAGACGCAGCCGGGGCAACGATGGATTAAGCGCGTCATCGCCGAAATGGGCGGGAAAGACGCAATCATCGTGGACAACGAAGCCGATTTGGAGCTCGCGGCGGACGCGATTGCCGCTTCCGCATTCGGCTTCTCCGGTCAGAAATGCTCTGCCTGCTCCAGAGCCATCGTGCACGAGGACGTCTATGATATCGTGCTGCAGAAGGTGATCGACCGCTCCAAGAAGCTGGTGATCGGAAGCCCCTCCAATGCCGAGGCTCAGGTAGGACCCGTCATCGACGATAAGGCGTACCGTAAAATTCTCGACTATATCGAAATCGGGAAAAGCGAAGGTAGGCTGGTGCTTGGCGGTTTTCCCGGCGATCCGGAGGGGTATTTCATACAGCCGACGATCTTCGCGGACGTCGCCAGCACCGCCCGTATTTCCCAGGAGGAAATCTTTGGTCCGGTCGTGGCCTTCACGAAGGCAGCCTCCTTCGACGAAGCGATCCGATTCGCCAACAATACCGATTATGGGCTGACCGGCGCGGTGATCTCGAACAACCGCGCGCACCTGGAGCAAGCCCGGCGCGACTTCCATGTCGGCAACCTGTATTTGAACCGGAAATGCACCGGCGCCTTGGTGGGCATCCACCCGTTCGGCGGCTTCAATATGTCCGGGACCGACTCCAAAGCCGGCGGGCGTGACTAACAATGGAGAGGTTTCTTTATGTACAGCGATTCTTTTACCGGCTTTACGCCTTAACCTTGCCCTTAATCTCCCGGACCACCTTGCCCTCGAACGATTGATTCATCCAGTACGCAAGATGAATGCCTTCCTCACCAAAGGTGCATTCCGTGGTTAAGTAGAATGGCGTCTCTGTCAGTCGGATGGTCAGCTTCAACGTCCGCTCATCCTTCCAGGTCATGGAGGCAGCATATTCATTATCCCCCATCATCATCAGCTTCGTGGTTCCCGTCTTCCACGCGTTGCGACCACAGACAACCGAATTGACGCCGTGTTCCCCCTCAAGCTCCATTACCGCGCCGTCTTCTTCAAACCGGACGGAGAACGAACGCAGCTTCGCCTCATTCTCTTCGAGATCATAGACGATCCCGGTGACGTCCTTCTCGACCGGGGATGCCGCCTCTTCGCTTGGCGGATCCAGCTTCAGCGCTTGCAGCATTCCAGTAAGAGAAGCCTCCGCTCCGGTGTCGGTCGGCAGCGCATCAGGCCTCATCGAAGGTTGCAGATGCTCCCATGCTTCATCTAGCACGGCCTGCATGTCCCCAAGGCCGGAGGTAATCGCTATGACCGCATCCTGCTCCGGCAGCACGACGCAGAATTGTCCGAATGCGCCGTCGCCGCGGTAAGCCCCGTGTCGGCACATCCAGAATTGATAGCCGTACCCTTCGGTCCAATCCGAAGAGGAATCCGCAGGTCCGTTGGATATCTGTTTGGAGGTCGCCTCCTCGATCCACGCCTCCGGGATCAGCCGCTGGCCTTCCCATACGCCCTTCTGAAGATAAAGCTGGCCGAACTTGGCAATGTCCTCGGTCTTCAGCTTAAGTCCCCATCCGCCGGTGTTGATTCCCTGCGGACAGCTTTCCCATGTGGCTCCATGAATGCCAAGCGGGTCGAACAGGCGAGGCTGCAAATAATCCAGCAGCGTGATGCCGGTAACCTTCTGCAGAATGGCCGAAAGCATGTACGTCGCTGCGCTGTTATATACAAAGTGGGTACCGGGCTCATGCTCTACCGCTTGTTTAAGAAAGTCGGCCGCCCAAATATCGGATGGCATGGCAGGCTCCTGCGCGTGTCCGGTTCCCATGATAAGCAAGTCGCGTATCGTCATCGCGGACAGATTCGGGGAGGGATCTTCAGGAGCGTATTCCGGAAAGAAGCCGATCACCCGGTCCTCCAGTGCAATCTGTCCCTCTTGGGCGAGCAGTCCGATCGCCGTAGAAGTAAAGCTCTTGCTTAACGAGAACAGCATATGCGGTTTGTCCGCCTGATACGGCTTCCACCAGCCTTCCGCCACGACATGTCCATGCCGTACCAGCATGAAGCTGTGGAGTTCAAGCTCCTTTTCCTGAATCGATCGGATAAAGCGTTCGATTGACTGAGATGGGATTCCTTGATTTTCGGGGGTGCTTCTTGGCAATAATTGAACCGTTTTCATGTTCATCTTCCTTTCGCCTCTCCCTGTATCAATAAAATAATTTCATTATGACCCTTCCATTATACACCAGGTAATGGCACCGCTTCATCATAACGTATGGCACGAAAACCAAGCCGCTCACTAATCTCATTCAAGTCCTCCCGTGCAAGAAAAGAAGCCTCCTGATCGCGTCCGCGCGCCAGCTCCTCCCCATCCACTCGAGCATTGCCGCACTGCACCATTTCCTCCGAATACAATGCCGGATGGGACAGGAAGAAATACTGGTCATCCGTTAAGCTGCCAAGCACCCTTTCAAACGACTCAACCCCGTCCGGCACGCCGCCCGGGAAAAAATTGTAGTAATGGCGATGGTTGATTAGCCCCTTCGCTTCAATCCAGCGGTCCAGCTCTTCCTGCAGCCCGGGTATGAAGCGCTCCGGCAGCATATGAGAATCGGCATAAGAAATGCTGAAGCCTGCTGCAGTCAGTTTATCAAGCTGGGCTTCGCATTCCAGGAGGATCTCCTGCAGCAAAGGCGGATGATCCTGAAACAGGAACGGATCCTGATAGAAATAACCGGACTCATCGACAAGCGAAGGAACCTGTTCCTTCGCGGCAACAGGTCCCCAGCGTACGTTATCCCACTCCGCGTTCAGCGTCATATGGAAACCGAAGCAGATGTCCTTGCGATGCGCCAACAGCTGCGCGGCCTCACCAAGATAAGGACCGGGCGCCATGATGGACACGTTTTTAATGAATCCGGCCTCAACGGCCTTGGCAATCGCAGCATTGGCGGAACGGCTGGAAGCATAATCGTCGGCCCTCGTAATGATCCGCCTCATTTTACCGCACCTGCCGCAATCCCTTTGATGATGTATTTCTGGGCGAAAATATAGAAAATGACAACCGGGATGATCGTCAGCGTCAAACCGGCCATCGCCTGGTTCCACACAATCGTGAACTCCCCGAAGAAATAGAAGGTCGACAGCGGGATTGTGCGCAGCCCTTTATCCGACAGCGTCAGCGATGGAAGCAGGTAGTCGTTCCACAGCGCAATGACGTTCAGGATCGCGATGGTCACGCTGATGTTCTTCAGCAGCGGGAACACGATTCGCCAGAACACGCCCAGCTTGGAGCAGCCGTCCAGCGTAGCTGCCTCCTCCAGCGCAATCGGTACCGATTTGATGAACCCGTGGTACAGGAAGACCGCCATACTGGACGTAAAGCCGACGTTCATATAGATCAAGCCCTCATGAGTGTTGAGCATCGGAATGTGCAGATTGGTGCGAATCCAGTCCATCACCTGCATCAGCGGCATCATCAGCGTCTGGAAGGGAATCAGCATGGTCGCCACGAAGGTGAAGAAAATAATTTTGCTCAGCTTATTATCCGTCCGCACCAGCATCCATGCCGTCATGGAGGCAAGCACGATGACGATAATCACCGAGATGACGGTGACATACAGCGAGTTGCCCAGAGCGGTGAAGAAATTCATCTTCTCCATCGCGGATTTATAGTACTCAAAGCTGAAGGAGGAAGGCAGCGCGAGCGCATTCTCATACAGCTCCGCACGATCCTTAAAAGAGTTAATCAGCATGATGAAGACCGGAGACAAGAAGACCAGCGAGGCGAGGAACAGCAGGATGTCGAGCAGCCATTTCCCTGATTTCTTCATTACATCTGCACCTCTCTTCTCTTCGTGATGATAACTTGCGTCAGCGTAAGTCCGGCCACAATCAGGAAGAAGATGATCGCTTTTGCCTGACCTAAACCATAATTACCATAAGCAAAAATCTCGTTGAAAATATTCATCGCAAACATCTCCGTCGCATTGCTCGGTCCGCCCTTGGTCAACGACAGGTTCACGTCATAGATTTTGAACGCCCCGGACAGCGTCAGGAACAGACAGATCGTGAACGAAGGCATTAACAGCGGGAACACAATGCTCTTGAGTCGCTGCCACAGGTTGGCGCCGTCGACCTTCGCTGCCTCCATCAGCTCATCCGGAATCCCCTGGATGCCCGCGATGTAGATGATCATCGTATAACCCGCCAGCTGCCAGGTGAATACGGCGACGATGGCGTACAGCGCAAACTGCGGATGCAGCAGCCAGTTAAAGAACACGCTGTCAAATCCGGTCTTCTCGCCCAGGAAGCTGAAGGCATCCGTAAAAATAAACTGCCAGATGTATCCCAAAATCAGGCCGCCGATGAGGTTTGGCATAAAGAACATCGTTCGCGCCGCATTTCTCGAGCGGAGCTTCGTCGTTACCAGCAGGGCAAAGGCCAGTCCCAGAATGTTGACGCATACCAGCGCGAGCAGCGTGAATTGAACCGTATGCCAAGCCGATGACAGGAATCGTTCGTCCTGGAACAGCTGAACGTAATTATCAAATCCTACGAATACTTTGGGATTTGCCGGAATGCCATCCCAATTTACGAAAGAGTACACAATCCCGATAATAAACGGGATGAGAACCACGGTCGTGAAAATAAACAGAAGCGGCACCGTAAATAGGGCAAACCAGGCTTTATCCTTTCTTTTGCTCATAATCCATACCTTCTTTCCGTTCCGGATGATTCCCGCAAGGCGGCATCAAACCTTGAATTCGTGATAGAAAAAACAAAAGCCTAACGCTCATCATCGGAACGTCTGAGGCTAGGCTTTCATTTTCATGGAATTGTTATTTCAGGTGGTTATCGTTTTGCCTCGATTATTTCGATGCTTTCGCCCACACTTCATCCAGCTTCTGCAGGAACTGCTCTCCTGTCATGCCCGGATTCATGAAGTACTCCTGCGTAGCTGGAGCCAGGTCATTGGTGATGATTCCCGATGGGAAGTAGTTCAACGCCCAAGTGATCGTCTCACCCTTCGTGGTTGCTTCGTGCACCGCTTGAGACAATGGATCCAGATCGCCTGCTTCAATATTCGTTAGAGCCGGGATGAATTTGAAATCGTCCACGATGGCTTTCTTGCCGCTGTCGCTAGTAAAGAGCCAGTTCAGGAATGCGTTCGCGGCTTTAACTTCCTCAGCGTCCGCCTGATTGTTCACGACCCAGTAGCTGGCCACGCCGACGGCGATTTTATCGTTGCCGGCAAGCGGGAACGGCATCATGCCCACCTTGGAGCCGAAATCGCCGAAGTCCGCAAGCATGGAATAACTCCAGTTGCCTTGGTGCACCATAGCCGTTTTTTCCGTAGCGAAGTCGCCCATTTGGCTATCGTATTTCACTTCCAGCGGATTCTTGGTGTTGGCCTTGATCACGTCCATGAATTTCGCCCACTCTTGGAACTCCTTCGTATCGGCCATCTTCACTTCGCCTTTGTTCAACTGGTCGATAAAGGCCAGCGGATCGGATTGAAGCGCAAACGGCGTGTTGATGATATGTCCGATCAGGAAGTATGCCTCTTGGGACAGGCTCAAACCGTTCTTCCCGTCAGCCTTCAGCTGCTCCAGCGTCTTGGTGAAGGAATCCAGGTCCTTCATGTTAGCCGGATCCACCAGATCCTTGTTATACACGAGGCCGAAGCCCTCTACGCCGTATGGAACGCCGACCGTTTTATCATCGACCTTCAATTCCATGTCAGGCGCGATGTTCTTCACATACTCTTCGCCGCTCAAATCGGAGAAATAAGATTTCAGCTTCTCGGACTCGGGCCCTGGAGCCACGCTGAATATCGTCGGTCCCTGGTTGCTGCTGAGCTTCGCTACCAGCTGCTGCGAATAAGCGTCTCCTGCGGCACCCCATACTTCAACCTCATTGCCGGTTTCTTCTTTATAGGTTTTAACCAAAGCTTCAAGAGGTTCTGTAATTTCAACTTTCGATTGGAAGAGCGTAATTTTCTTCAGCTTATCTCCCCCATCACCACCGGATGCTGCTCCAGAATCTTTGTCAGATGTACCACCGCAGGCTGCAAGTGTTGCAACCAAAGCCGTTGCTGTAAGTATGCTAAATACCTTTTTTACTTTTTTCAAGTGACACGCCTCCCCCTTAAGGACTCTATAAAGTAAAACGTTTACAAACCCATCATAGGGCGGTTTACCTAGATTGTCAATAAAAATTGTACGCGTTTTCATAAAAATACTAAGTAAAAAAACTAGTAAAATTATTGATATTTTACTAGTTGCAATCATAAAGTTTATCTCACCGTTTTTCTCCACTGGATGGTGGCATTCAGCTTAAAGGGCTCCCTGCCCGTTGTGCCCTTGATCATCTCGAGCAGCTCCTTCGCCGCCAAATAACCGCTTTCATAACGCGGGATCGCAATCGTGGTCAAACCGGCCATCGCCGCCGCATCCGAGTTATCGAATCCGGTGATCGAGATATCCTCCGGGACCCGTATTCCGTTCTCTTCCAAAGCTTTAATCGCGCCGAGAGCCATATTATCATTCGCACAGACCAGCACTTCAGGCAAGGCATTGCTCAGGATCAGAATTTTGGCGGCCTGATATCCGCTTTCCTCGCTGTAATCGCCATGGAAGTAATTGCGGCGGTCAAACACGATGCCATTCTTCGCAAGCGTATCCATAAATCCGGCGAACCGCTCCTTGTGATCCAGGGTAAACTCCAAACCGCCGATGTATCCGAAATTCGTAAACTGTTTATCCACCAAGGCCTGGACCATTTCACACATGACGGGGTAATTGTCCACGATCACGCTTTTGGTGTTGGCGTACTCATTATCAATAATCCGATCCATGAGAACGACAGGGAATTGCGGCGTGGCTACCGAGACTAAATATTCGTCCGTCATATTCCGATCCAAACTTATGGTACCGCTTGCAAATTTGCTGCGCATAAAATTGGTGCTGGATTTGTTCGTACAGATGATAAGGTCGTATCCATTCTCCGTCAGGCAATGGCTGATCCCCTTAATGATTTTTAAATAATAATCGCGATCAAAGTCGCTGAAGACGAATATAATCGTGTTGCTTTTATCGGATTTGGTTGACTTATGCGGAAAATAGCCGTGCTCCGAGCATAATCTCAGCACTCGCTCCCTCGTCTCCCGCCCCACGTTCTTGCGCCCGTTCAGCACGTTGGACACTGTAGACACCGAGACATCCGCGAGCTTTGCAATTTCCTTCAAACCACTCATGAATCCTATCCCCTCTCCAAAGGCGTTAGTAAATTTAATATAACATGGATTTATTTTTAATAAAATTTACTTATTTTGCTTGGATGAGATTTTCCTTGCATTATCATCCTTATCATTGTTTTTCATGATACGCTGCTCAGGCCAGAAGCCCTTTGTTCGTCACAGCAAAAAGCAGGCCACGGGAATCCATCGCCGTGACCTGCTAAATCAGGTAGATGCCACTCATCACCATCATGGGCGGTGTTGCCGCCGGGCTGGGTATCTCGCTGCTAACGCGTTCTTCCGTTAAGGACTGGGTCGATGCCGGGAAATTGCAGGCCTTCCAAATCCCAAGCGGTATCGCAGCTCCAAGGTCCATTTTGTATTCCGGCGCAGCCTGTTTCGCACCAGCGCCTTTAATCATTTTATTGAGCAATTTGAGAAGACCGAATAAATACTTCGACCGGAACGGGAAAAACCGTGACCCTAAGGGTCACGGTTTCTTGACGAGCCAATCACACTTATCTCGGTATTTGATCTGCCGAAGGCTGCAGAAAACCCGACACCTCGGGAGCCAGCACTTCCGGCGCCATCACGACGGCAGAATGGTCCTGACCAGACAGCATCCGATGCTCGCACTGAGGGAGCAAGTCAACCAATGCGCTCGCGGCCCCATGGAACATAGGTCCGCTGTTCTCGCCCGTCATCACCATGACCGGAACGTCGACATCCCAGCGAGCCGTTGGCAGCGGTTGACCGGATTGCGTGCTCCCCATGATCATGCCGTCATAGGCCAATGTATGCGCCATGCCCTCCATGACCTGCCAAGAAGGATCTGCCTTCATGAATTCTATATATTCCGCGGGGATTCCCAGCGCTGCCGTCATGAAATATTCTACGGCATCGCTGCGTCGATGTTCGGCCATCAGCGCATTCAAATGCTGCACGTATTCCGCCGGTACAGGTTCACGGCTATCGTCAATGATAAACGGCGGCTCATATAAAAACAGTTTTCTAACTTTACTGCCTCCGAGTCTGCTCGCCGCATCCAGCACCAGAACAGCGCCCGAAGAACTTCCGAATACATACGCGCTGCCGCCCGCCTCCCGAATAAGGGAATCGATATCTTCGATCTCACGTTCAACGGCATACGGAGCCGTATCCGTACTGCTGCCTCGTCCCCGTCGATCATAATTGTAGACGGTAAAATGTTCAGATAGAAGCTCACCAAGGCGCTTTGTATCGTTGTGATCCGAAGCTGCAGCAGCTACAAGGATAACAGCCGGACCAGCCCCTTTCTTTTCATAAAAAATTCGGGTACCGTCATTCGATATCACGTAGTTCATGATCATCTCCCCTTTTATTGTCCTTTTATGTACAAACTTATTTCGTCCTCGAACCGTTCCAGCGTATCCGTGTATCCTTCCACCATTCCCATGACTTCCGCAGCTTCCAGTTCCTTCGCACTTGCAAAATGGGTTATGATGCTTAGCCTGGTTCCGTCTCCGTCCTCTTCAAACGCAACCGAGGTCAACATGTCGCTGCCTGCTACGGAATTCCAGTTCTGATCCGTGAATGTGTCTGTAAATACGAGCCTCGATAACTCCACCACTTCGGAGTAGGTCGCCTTGCAGAAGGCTTCTTCCCCTTCTCCCACCGCATCGGGAGCCAGTTTGTAGCGCCATACGCCGCCCGGTCTGACATCCATCTCGTATACCGTGGCACTCCAATTCTTTGGCCCCCACCAGCGTTCGATGTGTTCCGGCTTAGTCCATCCCAGCCAGGACATCTTCAGCGGTATCGATACGACACGCTCCACGATCAGCTTCCGCTGCTCCCGGTCTTTCGTGACAATGGTCTTTCTACCCATATGAATTCCTCCTCTCTGTGAAATCGGCTCTGCGCGCAGAGCCGTAATTTCCTGTGGATCTACTAAAAAATTGATTAACTCTCCTTTCCGTTGAAGTCGCTCATATAGTCCTCGAACTTGTCGAGTCTTTCTTCCCATAGTCGACTGAACGAATCGAACCAGACGTCCAGCTCCTGAAACGGCTGGGCTTCAAGACTATAGATGCGCTGCTGTGCCTTCTTACGGACTTTTACCAGCCCGGCCTCGCTCAGTATCCGCAGATGGCGGGATACTTGGGGCTGGCCGATGCCCAGAATCTCTACGATGTCGCTGACCGATCTCGAGCCTTGCTTTAAGAGCTCAACGATGTTGAAGCGGTTCGGCTCTGAGATCGTAAACAGGGTTAATTGCATAGCTGATGTATTCATGATTTAAATATACACTTAAGCGTATATACATGTCAATGAATGTATAGAATTTTTTCACATCATTTTTTGACATCAAAAAACATGGCAACCGTTCACTCTGCATGCTGCAGGGTTTATCCAGATACCCAGATGAGCACGCTAATGATCCAGTGGCTAGGCCCTGCTCACCTGTCCAGGGGCTCTAAAAACATTAAAAAAGAGGCCCACTATAGCGGCCTCTTTGCTATAAACTACTCTATAAATTACGATCATTCAAAGCTATAAAGCTTTCAGACATCCTTATGGCTGAATGGACACCTGATGCAGCTGCATGATGCCGTTCGGATGCCGCCAGAAGCCCTCCACCTTGCTGCTGACTCCGTTTAAATACTCCTGATGATGGATATACAGCATCGGCGCTAACTCAACCAGCTTCTCCTGCGCCTGTTTATAGATGAGCTTGCGCTTCTCCGGATCATTCTCTTTGCGCCCGTCATCGAGCAGTTTATCCAGTTCCGGATCCTTCGTAAAGGTACGGTTGCCCGGCTCCCCTACATTTTTGGAATGGAACAATTCATACATGCCATAGTCGGCATCAGCCGTTACCGTGGACCATCCGAGAACAAACATATCATGCTTGCCTTCCGCGGTTTGGGCCAGATATGCTCCCCACTCCACCACTTCGATTTTGACTTCGACGTTCAATTCCTTCAGCTTGGATTGTACGTACTCGGCGATCTTAATCCGTTCCGGATTGTCATTGGTCCAGATGGTCGTCGAGAAGCCACCCTCGTAGCCGGCCTCTTTCATTAGCTCTTTCGCTTTGTCGATGTTATGTTCAATCGGCTTGACGGTAGCATCATACCCGTTCACGTCCGGTGCCAGCGGACCGACGGCAGGGATGCCCGTGCCTTCGTAGATGCCCGAGATGATCTCATCCTTATTGATGGCCATCGATAGGGCTTGCCGCACCCGCACATCGTTGAACGGCTCTTTGTTATTGTTAAACCCGATATAAGACAGACTCAGCGATGCCTGACGGTTCAGGGACATGCCGTCCGTGCTCTCAATGCGGCTGATGCTGCTCGGCGACACCGGATCGATAATATGCGCATAGCCGGTTTCCAGCTCCGCGATCCGCG
The DNA here is from genome assembly GCF_049893405.1 of Paenibacillus sp. Dod16. NCBI lineage: Bacteria > Bacillati > Bacillota > Bacilli > Caryophanales > Paenibacillaceae > Paenibacillus > Paenibacillus sp. Dod16. The sequence goes on along the minus strand of NZ_JBNDYG010000014.1, from coordinate 70,563 downwards.
TTCCCTCTTCGCTTACGACCTTGAACGTGACCCGTTCAACCTTCGCTTTATCTCCCCAATAATCGGCATTCGCAACCAGCTTCACTTCCTGTCCCGGGTTCCAGCTCTCTAATTTGAATACGCCCGTGCCTACAGGGTTCTGTGCCAGATACGCGCCTGCTTTCTCTCCTGCCTTCAGCTTCTCGTAATCCAGCTTGATGGCTTCCGCACTAATCATGCTCACCGCAGAATGGGCCAGATGGGCAAGCAGCGGCGAGAAGGCATACTCGGTCACGAGCTGCACCGTGTATTCGTCAACAACTTTAACCTCTTTAATCATGCCGACAAGCGATGCGCGGGGAGAAGCAACCTCCGGATCCTGCATACGATCAATGTTGGCTTTGACTACCTCTGCATTGAATGGAGAGCCGTCGGTAAACTTCACGCCTTCTCTCAGCTTGAACTCCCAGGTCAATTCATCGATTGCTTTCCAGCTCTCGGCAAGCCCCGGTTGAATATTCAGATCCTTATCATGAATCACCAGCGTGTTATAGATATGCGTTGTCATTACGCTCGTTTGCTGGTCCGTCGACATATGAGGGTCCATGGATGGCGGATCAGAAAGCCAGGCAATCACAAGCTCATTCGCACCGGTATTGGCCGTTCCTTCGGGAGGATCTTTGGCCCCCGGCTCAGGAGCTGGCGTATTGGTGCCGCTTGGCGGCGTTTCGGGGTTACTGCTCTTGCTTGGACTGCCGCACGCCGACATCATTACGGTAAGTATGAACAGGATGCAGACAAGCCATTTGAATCTTCTATTACCTGTCATGTGAAACAAACTCCCCCTTCTCAATCAAAATAGGAAAATATTCTATACACAGTTAACATATATTTTACTATTTGATATTTATACCAGTAGAAGCCAGATTTACCTCACGTTTCTACGACACCAATTCTGACATCCATACTTGGAGAAAGGATGATTTCACGTGCCTAACATGACCGCTGATGCCAGAGCACAAGAATCGCTCCCTAGTGGAACCCGCCTTGCACAATGGAAATCTTTCTACCACCGTCTGAAGAAGAACAAAGCAGCCTTATTCGGGGGCTGTTTTCTCCTGTTGATGATTCTTATCGCGATTTTCGGCCCCCTGCTCACCCAGTATGATCCGACCAAAGTGGATTATTCTACGAAACTGCTAAAGCCGTCCTCTGCCCACTGGTTTGGTACGGACCACAACGGAAGAGATATTTTTACAAGGATTATCCATGGCATGCGTCTCACGCTCTCGGTCGGTTTTATCTCGGTCATCATCGGAGCAGCCTTTGGTGTCTTGCTCGGAATCGTCTCCGGCTATTACGGAGGTAAATGGGATGCGCTCATTATGAGAATTACCGATGTTATGCTGGCGTTCCCCGGCATTCTGCTGGCTTTGGCGGTTGTCAGCGTCCTTGGAAAAAATCTGTTCAACGTGATCATCGCCGTCAGCATCTTCTCGATCCCCACCTTTGCCAGAGTCGTGCGCGGCTCGACGCTGGCCGTCCGCAAGCTCGAATATATTGATGCCATGCGTTCGCTGGGCGCAAGCGATGGACGAATCATCTTCGGGCATATATTGCCGAATATCACATCCCCTATCATCGTGCAGGCTACGCTGCGGATTGCCGTCGCTATCCTGACCGCCAGCGGCCTGTCCTTCCTCGGTCTTGGCGCACAGCCGCCGACGCCGGAGTGGGGAGCGATGCTGAATGATGGGCGCAACTATATTATGGATCACCCCCATGTTGCCCTGTTCCCCGGTTTATCGATCGTGTTCGTTGTCATCGCGTTTAATCTGCTGGGCGACGGCTTGCGAGATGTTCTTGACCCGAAAATGAAAAAATAATGAAAGGAGCTGCCGGGCCATGCTCATCTATTCCATTCGAAGGCTGATTCAGACGATACCCGTTGTCATTGGCGTAACCATCGTTGTCTTCCTGCTGATGCATCTCATTCCGGGAGACGCGGCGCAGGTCATTATCGGGGAAGGGGCACCCAAGGAGCAGGTCGAGAAGATCCGCGAGAACCTGGGATTGAACGATCCGCTGCCGCTTCAGTATTGGAACTATGTCAGCGGCTTGCTGCAGGGGGATTTGGGAGATTCGATCCGCAGCAGCCGCCCCATCGCCGATGAAATATTCAAAAGCCGGTTCTGGATCACCGTCGAGCTTGCCGTGTACTCTACGATCCTGGCCGTATTCCTCGGCATTCTGGCCGGCATCATCTCCGCCGTCAAAAAAAGCTCGCCTGCCGATATTGGCGTCATGTTCATCGCCCTGTTCGGACTGTCGATGCCAAATTTCTGGCTGGGGCTGATGTTGATCCAATATTTTGCCGTCGATTTGGGCTGGTTCCGTCCCTCCGGCTGGGGCACGTGGTCGCAAACCGTCCTTCCCGTGATCACGCTCGGGACCGGCGGCGCCGCCATTATTGCCCGAATGACCCGGTCCAGCATGCTGGAGGTCATCGGCCAGGATTATATCCGAACCGCCCAAGCCAAGGGCGTCCGGGAGCGCGTCATCATCTACCGGCATGCCTTGAAAAACGCCATGATTCCCGTCATTACCGTCATCGGCCTGGAATTTGGCGGCCTGCTGGGCGGGGCGGTGCTGACCGAGTCCGTATTCGCCGTGAACGGCATGGGGCGCTACGTCATCGACTCGATCCGGGCAAGGGATTTTCCGGTCGTACAGGCAACCGTGCTGGTGCTCTCGATCATGTTCGTGCTCGTAAACCTGCTCGTGGACATCTCCTACCGCTACTTCAACAAACGCATAGATTTCGATTGATTGGCGATTTTCCATCTATCGCGGTTTGAGTGTAGACGGACACGGCAGGATTCACTATCTGGCGAAAACCGAGCTATTTTGCGGACTTATAACCCACTGATTACTGTAGTCAAGCCGTTTGGGGGCCCATACGGACACACGATCCGCTATTTACCGAAAACCATCCATTTGCGAGTCCATTCGGACACACGATCCGTTAATCGAACATTTGGGGCCTATCGGGACACACGACCTGGGAGCCCATTCGGACACACGATCCGCTAATCGAACATTTGGGGCCTATCAGGACACACGACCTGGGAGTCCATTCGGACACACGATCCGCTATTTGCCCATAATTGGGCCATTTTCGAATCCACGCGGACACACGATTCGTTAATGCATCCAAAATCACGGATTACTCCTGGAATTTCTCACAATAACGGATCTGGTGTCCTCAACCTGCTGCTAAAAGGCGAAGAATTAAGAAATAACGGAACCACGGTCCTCAACTACGCTAATGCAGCCATACTGAACCGTTTTAAGTCCATACACACCTTCGATATATAGAAGTTACGGGCCATTGCGGATCTTTAACCCACTAGTTACCTGAAATCGAGCCGTTGGGGGAGCCTTTTCGGACACACGATCTGCTATTTGCTGATAACCGACCCATTTTCGAGGCTATGCGGACATTTAACCCACTAATTACTGTAATCGAGCTGTTTAGGGGGCCTTTCGGACACACAATCCGCTATTTACCGAAAACCGATCCATTTGGAAGACCATCCGAACAGAGGATCCGTTAATGCACCTAAAATCACGGATTTAGCCCCCAATATCTTGCAATAGCGGATCTCATGTCCTCATACCTCCACTAAAGGGCAGAAAACAAAGGAATAGCGTAATCACAGTCCTCTAATAGCATCAAATATCGCTAATCCAGACCAATCGAGCTGTTGGTGAGTATCATACGGATGCATGATCGGCTATTTACCGAAAACCGATCCATTTGCGAGTCCACGGACACACGATCCGCTATTTTCCGAAAACCGATCCATTTGGAAGACCATCCGGACAGAGGATCTGTTAATGCACCCAAAATCACAAATTTAGCCTGTAATATCTTGCAATAGCGGATCTCATGTCCTCATACCTCCACTAAAAGGCAGAAAACAAAGAAATAGCGGAACTACAGTCCTCTAATAGCATCAAATATCGCTAATCCAGACCAATCGAGCTGTTGGTGAGTATCATACGGACACACGATCGGCTATTTACCGAAAACCGATCCATATGCGAGTCCACGGACACACGATCCGCTATTTTCCGAAAACCGATCCATTTGGGAGACCATCCGGACACACGATTTCCAAAGCCAATTGAAAGCGAAGGGAGCTTAGACAAGATGGAACAGCACGCATCAAGCTTGCTTACGATCAAGAACCTGCGAACCTCTTTTTTCACCGAACTGGGCGAAGTAAAAGCTGTGGATGATATCAGCCTAACCGTACGCAAGGGGAGGACGCTCGGGATCGTGGGCGAATCCGGTTCAGGAAAAAGCATATTGTCCCTGTCCATCCTGCGGCTAATCTTTCATCCGGGACGAATCGTCGGAGGCCAAATTCTATATAACGGTGTGGATCTGCTCGAACAATCGGACCGGCAAATGCGCAAAATAAGGGGCAATCAGATCTCAATGATCTTCCAGGAGCCGATGACATCGCTCAACCCGGTCTTCACCGTCGGCGATCAGATCGCGGAGGCCTACCAAATCCATGAGAATCTGAGCAAAAAACAAGCGATGGACAAAGCCGTTGAGATGTTGAAACTGGTCGGCATTCCCTCTCCGGAAAAAAGAGTCCGGCAATACCCCTTCCAGTTATCCGGCGGTATGCGCCAACGTGTCATGATTGCCATGGCGCTGGCATGCAATCCAGATCTGCTTATTGCAGACGAGCCGACCACGGCGCTGGACGTGACCATTCAGGCTCAAATTCTGGAGCTGATGAAAGAACTGCAGCGGAAGCTGCAGATGTCGATTATTTTTATCACGCATGATCTGGGCATCGTCGCGGAAACCTGCGATGAAGTAGCCGTCATGTACTGCGGAAAAGTCGTGGAATATACCGATGTACGGACCCTATTCAAACATCCGAAGCACCCCTACACCATTGGCCTGATGAACTCACTGCCACGGCATGATATCGATAAGGAAACGCTGGAGCCGATTAAAGGCTCGGTTCCAAGTCCCTATGACCCACAGGAAGGCTGCCGCTTCGCCCCCCGCTGCCCCCATGCAATCAAGCTGTGCTATGACAAACTGCCGGAGCTTCAGGCGCTGGAGGATAACCAGCAAGTCAGGTGTTGGAAATATACCGATCAATGGGAGCCGGAAAGCGAGGTGAACGTTCTGCCATGAGCAAAGAGCTGTTAACGGTAAAAAATCTCAAGCAGTATTTTCCGATCAAGGGCGGCGTCCTGGGCCGTACCGTCAACGTCGTAAAAGCCGTGGATGATATTTCGTTCTCCGTACGTGAGGGGGAAACTGTCAGTATCGTGGGCGAATCCGGCTGCGGCAAATCAACCACGGGCCGGGCTATCCTGAGGCTGGACGAACCGACCTCCGGCGAGGTGATGTTCGAAGGAAGCGATCTGCTCTCCCTAAACAAAGCCCAGATGAATCGAAGGCGTAAAGACTTGCAAATGATTTTTCAGGACCCCTATGCTTCGCTGAATCCCAGGAAAACAGCGCTGCAAGTGCTGGAAGAAGCGATGGACATTCAGAATGTTGTTCCAAAGAAGGACCGGCGGGGACGGGCCATCGAGCTTCTCGAAACGGTCGGCCTGGCCGCCTATCAAGCCAATCGGTACCCGCATGAATTCAGCGGCGGACAACGGCAGCGAATTGGGATCGCCCGCGCCTTGTCCGTGAATCCCAAGCTGATCATCAGCGATGAAGCGGTTTCTGCGCTTGACGTGTCCATCCAGGCACAGGTTCTCAATCTGATGAAGTCGCTGCAAACCGAATTCAAGCTGACCTATCTGTTTATCTCTCATGATCTCGGGGTTGTCCGGCATATTTCGGACCGGATTATTGTGATGTATCTGGGGAAAATCATGGAAATCGCGGATAAGCACTCCCTCTTCCGGCGCCCGCAGCATCCTTACACCCGCGCTCTGCTGTCGGCCATCCCGACACTGGATCCCGAGCGCAAGAAGGAACGCATCATTCTCAAGGGGGATGTCCCGTCCCCGATCAACCCGCCTTCCGGCTGCCGGTTTCATACCCGCTGCATGTATGCCACGGATCGCTGCCGATCCGAAGCTCCGTTGCTTCGAGAAGTCGATGCGCGCGGAGGCCATCAGGCGGCCTGCCACTATATCCAAGAGATCGCAGCCGGTGCGCTGGAGAAGGTGTAGCTTATACGCCGAACGGATAACGGCACCTCTCTATAAAAGAGAAAAAAGCGAGAGCCCAAGGTCTCGCTTTTTTTCTATTGCAAAAGTTTAGCCTGCTAACGGAAATCAAAGGATGATCTCCTACGAGAAAAGCAACCGAGCCTATAAACAGAATCGCGCAGCTCCAGAAGACTTTTATTGCAACCAAAAGTGACAGCCTCCCCTGATCGCTCGGGATATGCCGGAATGTACAGAAATTTGCCAGTAACACCGAAAAGCCCGGCAGCTTCCGCCGCCAGGCTAATTTATCAGCAATTCAGTTATTCACTTTCAACGGGCTACCGCCTCCACATTCACTATTTTGGAGTTTGGAGCTTACATTCTGTCGTTTTGTCCACCCTCAACCATAAATCGAACCATCACTGCAGGAGCTGCACGCTTTTCATTAGCAGCCCTTTACCTGGATCTCGCCGCGCCTGTAACATACAACGCAAAATCCTTCGCATGACGCCGCAGCTCTTCATCCGTCAGCTGCATGGCATTATGAACGGTAAATACCGGCAAGTACAACGCGCCCACCAGGCTCGCCGTCACTTCATAGGGCCGGGTTAGCTCTTCCACCGTGTAGCGGTTGTATCCTTCGCTGCCATAGGCTTCCGCGGCTCCGCCGGTCGTAACGGCTAGGCCCCACTCTTTTCCCTGGAGCTTGCCACCACCGGGACCATACGCCCATCCAAAGGTCAGCACCTCGTCGAACCAATGCTTCAGAAGGGGCGGAGAACTGTACCACCAAAAAGGGAATTGAAACACGAGGCGGTCATGCTGGAGCAGCAATTGATGTTCGGCCTCGATATCGATGTGTCCATCCGGATACCGCTGATAGAGGTCATGCACCGTCACCTCATGATGATGTATAACCGTTTCGATTAGTTCGCGATTGATCCTTGATCCCTCATGCAGACCCGGATGTGCAACGATTACCAGTGTTCTCATGTATGGTCCCACCTTTTTTTGTCTCGTATATGTATACAAAAGGTATCAAGCCCGGATAACACCCGAATATGAGAAAAGTCACAGGTAGCGTTATCGGTCTGTGATACTGTAGCAAGGAACATAGCGGGCGGAAAAAGTACGCCAAGGGAGGAGAATGAGGACGTGGCCCTTGTTATTCAAAATGTCAGACTGGCCCATCGCATCTATCGACTTACCGTTCAAGGCAGCTATTCGGCACGAATGGGACAGTTCTTCATGCTTCGCTGCTGGGATGCCTATCCCGTGCTATCACGACCGATCAGCATCCATAATCTGACGGAGGACTCCGTTTCCTTCTTATATCGCGTGCACGGAACTGGCACATGGCTGCTGTCAGCGCTTCAAGCGGGTGACAAGATTCAGCTGGAGGGGCCCTTCGGGCAAGGATTCCCTAAGCCGCAAGGCCGGACGGCACTGGTAGGAGGCGGCATTGGAGCAGCCCCGCTGCTGCTGGCTGCGAAGGAAATCCCTGAATCCAGCGTCTATCTGGGATATACCGGGGTGCCCTTCGCGGTCAACGGATTTCACGAAATCAGCCGCAATGTCACCGTCAAATCCGGCGGCACCATTGTAGATGCCGTGGACCCGAGCCGCTATGACACGATATTCGCATGCGGACCGGTTGCCATGATGCGCAGTCTGGCCCAAAAAGCGGAAGGTACCAATGCCAAGCTCCACGTCTCCATCGAGAAGCGAATGGGCTGCGGCATCGGGGCATGCAACAGCTGCACGTTAACCTCCGCTGGCTCAAGCCGCAAGGTATGCACCGATGGCCCCGTATTTCCGGCGAAGGAGGTGAACTGGAATGATCTCCATCGATTGTGAACTGGCGGGCGTACCGCTGGTGAACCCGATTTTGGCGGCATCGGGCACGTTTGGATTCGGCAAACCGTATGCGGATCTATATCCGCTTCGCAAGCTTGGAGGTATAATCTCCAAGGGATTGACCCTGACGCCACGATTCGGCAATTCAGGAACACGGCTTTATGAAACGCCATCCGGCATCATGAACAGCATTGGCCTTGAGAATCCGGGCATCCACGCTTTTCTGGAGCATGAATTATCCGAGATGACCTCGCACGGGACCGCAGTCATCGTCAATCTTGGCGGCGGCACCATACGGGAATACACGGAGGGCGCCGAGCTGCTTACCGAAGCCAGCCTCAAGTTACGGTCATCCGGCAAACGAGCCGTCGACATGATTGAGCTCAACATCTCCTGCCCCAACATCAAGGAAGGCGGGCTGGCCTTCGGCGTTGAGAATGAGCAGGCTCAAGAGGTGGTTCGCGCAGTCCGGAAAGCGACCACGCTGCCGCTGCTCGTCAAGCTCTCTCCCGGTGCAAGGGATTTGAAGGAAATGGCACGCATGTGTGAAGCCGAAGGCGCTGATGGTCTTTCGCTCATCAATACGATCCAAGCGATGGCGATTGATATTAGGGAACGGCGAAGCGTTTTTGACAGAGCCTACGCCGGATTGTCGGGACCGGCAATTAAGCCGATAGCGCTCCGCATGGTCCATCAGGTAGCACGGTCAGTATCCATCCCGGTTGTTGGAATCGGCGGAATCAGCAGCGCCGAGGACATCCTCGAATTCATCATGGCAGGTGCGTCAGCCGTACAGATTGGAACCTACAACTTCATTAACCTGCGCGCAGGCGATACCCTGGCCGAAGAATTGATGGAATTGATGGAAAGCGAAGGCATCCAATCGCTGGATGACATTCGAGGCATTATCTGACCCATGGTGCTTCATGTGCAATCGACGGGAATCAATCGAACATGAAGCACCGACACTGTTTGTGATTTTTTTCACCGATAACTATTCCTTTTAAGAATAAAATGAACTCAAGAACAATATTTGTGAAGTAATTCACAAAATTATAGGAGGAAACCAGAATGAAAAGGACACTCTCTCTATCCCTCTCTGTCATGTTGATGTTTGCGCTGCTCGTAGGCTGCGGAGGCAACGGAGACAAAGAGCCTGTCACTACGGACAAACCGGCGGAAAGCCAAAACACGGATACCACAACTAATGCGGAACAGCCTGCACAAGATGGAACCCTGCAGGACGGCTTATATTACGCTGAAGGCGAGTTTGCCGAAGACTCCGGCTGGAAGGAACTTGTTGCCATTAAGGTCGAAGGCGGCAAGATCGTCAGCGCCAACTGGAACGGACTTCATAAGGACGGCGGCTTGGACAAAAAGACATTTTCCGAAAAAGGCTTCTACGGCATGAAGGAAAAAGGCGGCGCTCAAGCGGAATGGCATGAACAGGCAGCCAAAATGGAGGAATACCTCGTGGCTCAGCAGTCGGTTGAAGGCTTGACCTTAAACGACGAAGGCCGCACGGATGCCGTATCCGGGGTATCGATCCATGTCAACGGATTTACCGAACTGGCAGCAAAAGCGCTGGCGGCGGGACCTGTTGAAGCAGGACCGTACAAAGACGGCAGCTATCACGCAGAAGGGGCTGATTTTGACGCTAAGTCCGGCTGGAAGGAAACCGTCGACGTTACCGTTATTAACGGCAAGATCGCCGCTGTCAGCTGGAACGGCATTCATAAAGACGGCGGTACCGATAAAGTTACCCGTTCCAAATCCGGTGAATACGGCATGAAGAACGGCGGAGCTCAATCCGAATGGCATGAACAGGCTTACCAAGCCGAGCAGTATTTGATTGAAAAACAAGATCCGCAAGCCATCGTAACGGCGGAAGACGGTAAAACCGATGCCATCTCCGGTGTGTCGATCCACGTCAACGGATTTGTAGAGCTGGCAACAAAAGCACTCGAAGGCGCCAAATAAGCACAAGAGCGATAGATAGAAGACAACTATTCCTTGAGGGGAGATTCGCATGAAACAGATTATCGTGCTGGGCGGCGGATATGGCGGTATACTTACCGCCAAGAAGCTGGCTAAACGACTGCGCAAACAGAAGGATTTGCGGATAACACTCATCGACCGCAAGCCGTATCATACACTGCTGACCGAGCTGCATGAAGTAGCCGCAAACCGGGTCGAGGAGGATTCCATCAAAATCGACCTGAAGAAAGTGTTTTCCGGGTTCCGCAATGTAGACGTAGTGCTGGATGAAATCGGCGGCATCGACTTTGACGGCCAAACACTCCGTGGAGAGAAACAAACCTATTCCTACGATTATCTGGTCATCGGAACAGGCAGCAAGCCAACCTTCTTCGGCATACCGGGCGCAGATCAACACGCCTTTACCTTATGGTCGTATGACGATGCGGTCCGTTTGAAAGAACACACCCTGAATATGTTCCGAAAAGCCGTGCTGGAGCGCGACCCGCAGGTCCGCAAAGAAATGCTGACCTTCGTCGTGGTCGGCGGCGGATTCACCGGGGTTGAAATGATCGGCGAGTTGGCCGAGTTCACGCAACAATTATGTAAGGAATTCTACGTGGATCCAAACGAAGTTACGCTGCACGTTGCCGACATGGTCGACAAGATCCTGCCGATCCTGCCCGAGCCATTGATCCGCAAAGCCGAGAAACGGCTGCGCAAAATGAACGTCAACATCATCACAGGCTCCAAGATTACGGAAGTGAAACCGGACGGTGTTACCGTCGGCGGCAGCGACATCAAATCCCGTACCGTGATCTGGACCGCAGGGGTGGAAGGCTCCGATGTAGTCAGCAATATGGATGTCGAGCAAAAAGGCCGCAAGCGCATTTTGACCAACGACAAGCTTCAAGTTCCTGCCCATCCGAACGTTTATGTCGTCGGGGACAATATTTTCTACATTCCTGAGGGCGCGGCTGCACCCGTACCTCAAATGGTAGAAAATGCGGAACTCGCAGCCCCGGTCATTGCGCATAACATCGTGGCTGAATTATCAAACAAACCGATGAAATCCTACAAACCGACGTTTCACGGCACGATGGTCTGTATCGGCAGCCGCTACGGAGTAGCTAACGTGGGGGTTCCGGGCCATATGTTCAGGCTCAGCGGCTTCCCGGCCATGCTGGTCAAACATCTGATCAACATGCTCTATCTGTTCCAGGTTTGCGGCTTCAACAAGGTGTATCACTACCTGCTGCATGAATTCTTCCATGTCCGGAACAATCGCAGCTTCGTGGGCGGGCATTTTGCCAAGCGCTCGCCGAATTTCTGGCTCGTTCCGCTGCGGATTTTTGCCGGATGGATGTGGCTCTCACAGGGATGGGATAAAATCCACAAGATTATCGATGATCCGGATAAAGTGTTCCTCATTCCTGCCAAAGCAGCCGACGGCGTAAGCGCAGCATCTGCTGCCGGTGCCGATGCTGCCGGGGCTGGAGCCGCAGACGCAGTGTCTGCCGCCTCTGCTTATACTGCCGAAGCGGTATCCGCCCTCCCGGTTCCGGATTTTATGAAATCCATTGTCGATTGGTCGATGGACCTGATGTTCTACACTGGCGACGGCGGCTATACCTCTCTTGCCTATGTGTTTCAGACCTCGATGGTACTGGCTGAGCTGATCGTCGGCATCCTGCTGATCGTCGGATTGTTCACGGCACCTGCAGCCGTAGCCAGCGTCGCCATGGGCGCCATGGTTTGGGTATCGGGGATGGCACCTAACGAAATGCTATGGTATCTGGCAGCAGGGATCGCCTTAATCGGCGGATCAGGCAGCACGTTCGGACTTGACTACTATGTGTATCCTTGGCTGAAGAAGGTATGGAAACGAATACCGATCGTAAGGCGATGGTACGTGTATACGGACTAATTCTTCTCTATTCAATAGAACGGGCTGATCGTATCACGCTTTGCCGTATCAAGCTCAAGCCCTAACCGTTCTGCTGGCATTCACACTCTTAATCAACACGAGCCTTCCGGAAGGAGTCAATAACGATGGATATGAAGCTATTACAGGATACGATCGACCTGCTTCGGTCGCATATCGATTCCGGAACGGATATCGATTGGATGGAGATGGATAACAGACCGGTGAGGGACATCGCCGATATGCTCAACGCTTATGAACTTGCCTATTCACGCAAAATGACGGTGCTGGCTTGCTGCATCCTGATTCATACTGCGCTAAACAAGCATGGCAAGCTGCAAGCGAAGGATAACGAGAAACTGACGCGCATGCTGCTGGACGGCGATTATTTGACCGGACTCATGTACCGGATTGCCGTCAAACGGAAGGAATGGAAGCTGCTGTCCCGGCTTCTCCCCCTCCATAAGCGCATGCAGCTGAAACTAATGAAGAACGTCTCACCCGAACTCCTGCTTAAAGAGCTGAAGCGTGAAATCCGCAGCTATCTGGAGCAGCGGAGTGCGTAAGGAGCTATCTGGGGAAAGGAGCGCTGGCACAGATGAACATTCATAACCAAATTGGAGTGGATCTCGCTTCCTTCGACCGCCTGCTCCGGGAGGTGGTCACCTCAGACCGTGACCTCACTCCTCCCTCCGTTGTGCTGAGCAGCGTCATGGATCTCATTAACGCTGGCGGCAAGCGGCTGCGCCCGCTTATGGTCGTGCTCGGCAGCCGTTTCGGAAAAAGCGGCCATGAGCGGGCCGTCATGAAAACCGCCGTACTGCTTGAATACTTACACATGGCCTCGCTGGTGCACGATGACATTATCGATCAATCCGATATGCGGCGCGGCATGCCGACCCTGCATGAAACGACGGATGTCCAGACGGCCGTGCACATCGGCAACTACATGATTGCCCGCGCCATCGAATGGGCCGCGGGTCATCCGAATGACGAGTCCGACAAGAGCAGTGAAGACATCTCCGAAGACGAGGCCTACCGATTAGCCGAGCTTGCGGCGTTGGTGACCGAGCTCTGTATGGGAGAATACGATCAGCTGCATCACCGCTTCGACTTCGGACTAACGATGGAGCAGTATTTGGAGAAAACACGCTGCAAAACCGCCCTGCTGATGGCCCAATGCCTGAAAGCGGGTGCGGAAGCAGCCCATGCGGATGCCGGAACCACTGAGCGGCTCTTTCAATTCGGGGAGTCGCTCGGCATGGCATTTCAAATCCGCGATGACCTGCTCGATTTCACGAAGCCCAAAGAGGCCATCGGCAAGCCGGCTGGCGCAGACCTGCGAAACGGCAACATTACGCTGCCGGTGCTATACGCCCTCAACGATCCAGCCCTTGCATCTGGAATCAGGCAGCTTGGCCCCCACTCTGCGGAGGCTGACATGGACGAGGTCATCCAGCGTATCGCCGCAAGCGGCGCCATTAAGCAAACCGAGGAGCTTGCCCGATCGTATGCGGAACAGGCTCAGCGGATGATCGGCGACTTCGCGGATCACCCCGCTCAGCGTGATTTGCAGGCATTACTCCATTATTTCCTGCCCTAAAGACAGACATGAAGCCATATACTCCAAACGAACAGGGATACATCCGTCACGGATGCATCCCTGTTCGATATGAAAGGATGTTTTAGAAACATGAATCGCACACGAATCTGGCGGTGGCGAATTGCGCTGGCGGCCTTCCTGCTCCTGCTTGGTGCGGGGGGCTTCTTGCTGTTCAAGACATCTCCACTCGAAGAACAGAGGACCGGTGACACGCAAGTGAGCTCCATCGCCATCTTTGCGCTCAAGGGCTGCGGCGGCTGTTCCAAAGCACTGGGTGTCATGGAGCAGATGGAAGCAACCTCGCCAGCCTACCGTTACCAGTATTTCAGCATTTCGGAGGATACGGAAGCCGTTAACCGGTACGGCATTACGGAGCACCCGACCATCCTGTTCCTGAACGCTCAGGATGAAGAACTCGGGAGACTGACCGAGGACATATCAAGCGACAGGATCTTGCTCGAACTGGAAGATCTCGCTGAGAACGGTGCACGTCCGCCCAAGGGGACGATTCTTTCCGCCATCCCCAGCACGATGCCCAGCGTAACCCTCCATGCCTTTGACCCGTTTTCCGGTTTATTCACGCCCGTATCCCAATACGTGCAGACAGATACCTCCGTCCGCTATCCCAAGGTCAGTGCCATGACGATGCTGACCCAGCTGGGAGATCTGTTGCCACCTGAACTTGAAAGCGCCATCCCTGATGGCGTAACCTTCGTGGAAATCCGAACCGAGCACGGGGTGACCGTGGTAGAGCTGTCCCCATCGTTTCGTTCCTTTACCGGCTCTAAGGAGGGAGAACGGGCGGAAGAAGCCATCGCGCTTACGCTGCAAACCTTTGAAGGCGTGAGCGGCGTTCAAGTAGTAAGCGGGGCGTATCGCAGCGACATCCTCTATGCGGAAGCTCTTGCTGGCCGTTCCGACGGAAAAACCGACTACCTGCTGCATCCCGATACGCCTCTTCCGCATATGTCCAGCGTGAAGGAATACAATGCAGCCATCCTCCATGCCAGCCACTTGGCCTTCATGCCCTGCTTCTGCGGATGCGGCGATGCTGGCCATAGGAGCAACCTCAATTGCTACTATGCTCAAGAGGAAGACGGCAGACTCACGCCAACCACGCACGCGAAATTCTGCCAAACCTGCCTGGACATCACGAACATGTACCTGGACGGCAGGCAGCAGGGGCTGAGCCTGAAGGAAATCCGGCAGTCCGTGGACCGGGCCTACGAGGGGATCGAGCCGACGGATACGCCGATGCCAATGAATGATTAGGTATGACAAAAACACCGTTCCGTAAAGGATCGGTGTTTATTATAGAGTTGCGTTCTCTACAAGCTGTGTTATAAAAATCACAAAAAAGAAGGATCAATTACCCAGTTCACTGATGTATTTGCCATATTATACCTTTACGGCATGTATGAGTGTAATCTATGATTTGACTGGGTATATCATCCATCGACGGTATACATCAGAAATTAAAAATCGGCAGATTAGAGGAGACGTATTACAACGTGATCAGAAAATACCTAAGCTTTCTTACACTAGCATTGCTGTTTCTTATGTTCACCCATAAGGAGACCGAAGCTTCGAACCAGAAAGTCAGCTTGACCCTCCCTAACGGGGCCACCTACTACGGAGAAGTGAAGAACAATAAACCCCACGGAAAAGGCACCATGAATTGGGGACCCTCCAAAGTATACAGCGGCGATTGGCACAATGGACAAAGATCCGGCACAGGCAAATACATATCGGACATGCTTCCTAAGGATATGAAAGTCGTATATGAAGGTGAATGGCGAAACGATCGTCCCCATGGAACCGGAATTCGCAGGGAGAGCAATCCCGAGCTTGCATTCCAAAGGATCTCGAAGGGCCTCTTCAAGGACCATGACTTGATTTCAGGACATGCCATCACGCAATCGATCGATAGCATTTGGTTTGAATATCTGAATGGAAGCACCTTTTTGCAATTTTCCGTATCGGATCGCGAACAAGCAGATAAACTGATCCATTCCAAGTTGGCTCGCGGCCGCATTCAAGTCCTGAATTATTACAAAAGGGAAAAGTCCAAGCCTGACTACAAAGGGTTCGAATATGCAAGAGGCATGGAGGATTACGGGAGTTCCCTCAGCGAAGGCGTATATCGAACGGGCGACTATGAGGTGATGGAGCTCCATACCGGAGTGAGCCAGCGTTTCGAGGATGAAGAGCACTATAGAATAGAGAATTATAAGAACGGGAGACTCGTTTCCGCAAGAGACATGCGGGAGAATGGGCGGTTTGCCGGGATCGTTCAAGGGAAAATCAATAACAATAAACATGTCTTGCAGCCCTATCTGGGTGAATTCTCAAAACTATTAAAAGCCATTGGAAACGACCCAGAGCCGATAAGCTGCAGCAATTCACCCACGAGTGTTTGTGAAGCCTTCCCTATAAAATTCGAGTAACAGCTTAATTGGGAAGAGACACAGCTGATCACCATGATCGGCTGCTTTTTGTAACGTGCAAAGGTTGTTACACCGCATTCCTGAAGGACTGCGGTTTTCATTTCCCTCAAGCCCAAACTACAGCAGCGCGGCCGCGGCCACGGGCAGCAGGAACAATGCGACAAACAGCGTGTCGGCCCGCTTCCATACAAATGCCCTGAACCTGCTTCGCCGAGCACCCAGCCGGTAGCCTCTGGCTTCCATGGAATCGGCAAGCCCGATGGCGCGCCGGAACGCGCCTGTCGTTACAGGCACCATCAGGGCAATGATCAGCCGTGCCTTCTCCCTCAGCGGCCGCGACGACAGGTCAAGTCCCCTGGACTGCTGTGCCTTCCACAGCCGCTCCGCTTCCTCGAAGATGGTCGGAATGAACCGGAGGGCAATGCCGAGCATTAGCACCAGCCGATCGGTCGGCACGCCGATATAGGTCAGGGGCCGCAGGAGGCTGCCAAGACCCTGGGCCAGCTGCTCCGGCTGGGTCGTGAAGGTCAGCACCGCCGCCAACATGATGAAGAGCGCCATCCGGGAGGCGGACACGATACCTTTTTCCAATCCGCCTGCATACACCTTGAACGCGCCCATATCCAGAAGCTTCCCGCCTCCCGCATCATATACAATGTGAAATACCAGGATAAACAACAGCAGGAACATCAGCGGCTTCATCGCTCTGATGAAATAGCGGTACGGGATACCCGTAGCTCGGATCACCGCCGCAGTGAACAGCAGCAGCGCGAGCACCCCCATATATCCGTCTACCAGGAACACGGCCACCATAAAGAGCGGCATGGCAGCCGTTTTGGCACGCGGATCCAGGCGGTGAACCCATGAATCGCCTTCCATATATCGGCCCAGGATGATTTTTCGTTTCATCCATGCTTCCTCCTTTCGCCTCTGCTTCGCTCTGCCCTACATTTCAAGCTGCCCTGCGTACYAGTCCGCCAGCGCAGCCGCATCCGGTTGCATCTCCGGAGGCTGTACTCCAAGCTGCGATGCCAGCTTGCCCGCCATCCGCACAGACGACGGAGCCATCAATCCCGCCTGCTCCAGCACCTCCTGCCGGTGTACCAGTTCCTTGGCCGTTCCTTGAAATACGACTCGGCCATCTTTAATGACAACAAATTCGTCCGCATAGGCCGCGACTTCCTCTAACCGGTGGGAGACGATGAGAACCGTCTTGCCCTGGGTCCTCGTTAATCCATGCAGCCGTTCCAGCAAATCCTCGCGGCTGGCAGGATCAAGGGAGGCGGTAGGCTCATCCAAAGCCAAAATGTCGGGGTCAGCCGCCAGTATGGCAGCTACGGCCGCTTTTCGCATCTGACCCGAGCTTAACTTGAAGGGACTCTGTGCCAGCAGCTCCTCGTCCAATCCGACGAAGGATGCCGCTCTGTGGACCGCCTCGGCAGCTTCGGCTGGGCTCCGACCGAAATTAAGCGGCCCGAACAGCAAATCCTTCTCCACCGTTTCTTCAAACAGCTGCTGTTCCGGGTATTGAAAAACAAGGCCAACGCGCTGCCGCAGACCGGCAGGGACCTTCTTGCTGTCACCCGGTTCAAGGCGGAAATCCAATATGCGAATCAAGCCCTCATCAGCCCGTATCAATCCGTTCATATGCTGGAGAAGCGTTGATTTTCCCGAACCCGGCGCACCGAGAACGGCAATCATTCTGCCTTCCTCCAGCTCCAGATGAAGGCCGTCGAGTCCAAGAATCGGGCTCATCCCCCGGTCCCGGTAGCGGTAAGAAACCTCTTCGAATGATATGACCATAACGCCTCCAGCACCTCCTTCTCCCTAACCAGCTCGCCGATATCAATCCCCCGCGCTTTGAGCTCCCTGCACAGCTGGAGGGCAAAAGGCACTTTTAGCCTGCAACGCTGGAGCAGCTCTTCCTGCAGCAGCAGCTCCCTTGGACTTCCATCCGCCGTCACCATTCCGCCATCCAGCACGATCATTCGATCTGCTTCGGCCATCTCCTCTACGTCATGGGTGATGGAGATGATGGTGTATCGGCCTTCGGCATGCATGGTTCGCATGAAATCCAGCAGCTCATGCTTAGCCTTCTCATCCAGCATGGAAGCTGCCTCGTCCAAGACAATGATAGAAGGCTCCATGGCCAGCACGGCAGCAATAGCAGCGCGCTGCTTCTGTCCGCCGGACAGGGTTGCCGGATGCCGGTCTAACAGATGGACAATGTCCAGCCGCTCCGCGTACATCCGAATCCGCCGCAGCATCTCTTCCCGGCTCAAGCACAGATTCTCCAAACCGAACGCAATGTCATCCTCTACGGTCAGGCCGACAAACTGATCATCGGGATTGGCAAACACCATGCCTATATGCCGGCGAATCTCCCCCAGCGTACAGCCGTTCTGTTCTATGCCATCGATAAGGATGCGCCCCCGGCTCATGAGGAGCAAACCGTTTAACAGCCGAATCAGCGTAGACTTGCCTGCCCCGTTCTTTCCGGCGATGCATACCCACTGCCCATGGGGAATCGTCAGCGAAACGTCCTTGAGCACGTTCGTGCAGCCCTGTCCGTAATATACATGCTTGAGCTTTACTGCATGCTCTGACTTATCCATTGTGCCCATGCCTAACGCCTCCTCCTTAGGTCTCCGTATGAAACATGCCAAACGGATCGATACGTCGCAGGGATTCGATCAGATGTTTTGCAGCCCATCCCACAAAGATCCCTGTCACGACCCCCGCCCCGAGCAGAAATGGCAGGTAATAATAAATTTTGGTTGTTCCCAATACCAGCGAGGCTGCCGTTAATTGCCCAATATTATGAGCAATGCCGCCTGCGATACTCACGCCCGTTAAGCTGAAATTATGGCCCCCGAGCCTAAGCATGACATACATCACCAGATAACTTGCCAGCGCGCCAAACATACTGAACAGGAAGGTCGAGAAGCTTCCGAGTATAAAAGCCGTCAGCAGTGTTTTTAAAACAATAAGCCATAGGGCATCCCTGCCCCCCAGGCAAACTAAACAGGTCAGCACCAAAATATTGCCAAGTCCCAGCTTGGCACCGGGTATCGTGACCGCGAATGGAATCAGAGCTTCCACAATGCCAAGCACCACCGATAAGGAGGCGCAGATGGCAATCACGACCAGCTTGCGGAGAGCATAGGGATCAGGAGACAACGGCATCCGGCTCACTTCCTTCATCTTGATCTCCGGTCACTTCGACGAACACGCGATTAGGCAAACATACGATGGTGTCATGAATGTCGTGAACGTGGCCGAACCCCACGCAGAGCTGATCCGGACAATCCGACTCCACCATCTCGATACCCTCGCGGGAGACCCGCAAGAGGTTATATCCTCGCTCTGTCCGGATCTCTATATCTCGAGGCTCTTCCGTAAGCGCCACCGTATCATAATGCTTTCCATTCACCTCGATCATGGCATAGGTTCCCTCCGCCGCTCCGTCTTCTCCCATAAACTTGGATATTCCAAACCAGGCGACAACCGCAATCAGCACGAGCGCTATTCCAATATCTCCGCGTTTCATCAGCATCTCTCCACTTCGCTTTGCTTATCTTCATTATCAGGGCTGCACCAAGTGCCAGAAATGATTTTTCTCACATTCAGCAAGGTACGGGTCTGATACGCTGGGATCATCGGAAGTCGATTTAGAACAGCACCAGAACTGAAAAGAGGAGGCACTGTCATGTATAGGAAGCTTCTTTCCTACAGCAGCCTGTTGATCATGCTCACCCTGTTGATGACGGGATCGATTGGCTGCACAACCACAGCAGATCAGAAGGTAGCCGCCAGTAACGAGCCGGCAACCGAACGTTACTTTATATTCGATACCATTGTAAGTCTCCGCGTTTACGATGAACGGATGACGTCCCAGTATTTCGATGAGGTAGGCGCACTGCTGGAGCGTATCGACCAACGCATGAACCGGCAGCTGGCGGGCAGCGAGATCGATCGGGTCAATCAAGCGGCGGGGAAATCCGAAGTGAGCGTATCCGAGGAAACCTTCAAGGTTGTCCAAACCGCCATCGATTACGCAGCGGCTTCAGGTGGACATTTCGAACCGACCATAGGTCCGCTTGTAGACCTCTGGGGCATTGGCGGTGAACACCCCGCTGTGCCGGAAGAGGATGAACTGGATGCTGCCATGCAGCGAATGAACTATAAGGATGTCATTTTAAATCCGGCATCCCATGCCATCCTGCTGAAGAAAGAAGGAATGTCGCTGGATCTGGGGGCCATCGCCAAAGGGTATGCGGCGGACGTCATCGCAGATTATTTGCAGCAGCAGGATTTCCATTCAGCCATCATCGACCTTGGGGGTAACATCCTTGCCATGGGATCGAAACCGAACGGTTCGCCGTGGAATATCGGCATCCAGGATCCTGGTAAAGATCGCGGGCAATCCCTGGGTACGCTTGAAGTCATCAATAAGACCATCGTGACCTCCGGCGTGTACGAGCGTTTCTTTGAAGCAGAGGGAAAAGTGTATCATCATATCCTGAGCCCTTTCACCGGTTATCCGGTCGATAATGACCTGCTCAGCGTTACCATTGTGACCGACACATCCATGGACGCTGACGCCATGTCGACCTCCGTCTTCTCGCTTGGACTATCGGAAGGGCGGAAACTGGTGGAGAGCCGCGGTGATGCCGAGGCTATTTTCGTCACCACCGATCATCAAATCTATCTCACCTCAGGTCTGACCCAAACATTTGAACTGACCAATGGCGATTACCAGCTTGCCGAATAAACTTATGGAAGGAGAAGATGGTATGAAACAGAATCGTGCTGTAAGATCCGATGCATGGGATGGAGGGCTGTTTCCAGCAGGCACTTCCTCCGTCTATTCACAACCGCATCTCGCTCTGATCCGGGAATTGGCCGAGCCTGTCCGTTTGTTTGCAGGTGATTATCTATACCAGGAGAATGATCCTGCAGACCGGCTGTACTTTGTAAATCGTGGAAGCCTGAAGGTATCCAAGCTGCTGGAAGACGGATCGTCGGCCACCTTATCGCTTCACATTCCCGGCGATCTGTTTGGTGAACCCGATCCGTTCGGACGAGCCGTTCATCAATTCGAATCCAAAGCCTTGGAGGATAGTGAAGTCGGAATTGTGCCGCAGGCCGAACTGGATAAAGTCATCCGGACCAACGGTGACTTTGCCGTGGAGTATATGGGCTGGATGGCACTCATGCAGCGCACCGCGCAAAGCAAATTACGCGACCTGCTGCTGCATGGTAAATCCGGCGCCCTGTGCTCTCTGCTCCTGCGGCTGTACAATATGTACGGGGCGAGCGGGACAAACAAGGAAACACGAGCCATCATCGGCAAGCGGATTACGAATCTGGAAATGGCGGAGATGATTGGTTCTACCCGTGAAAGCGTTAACCGGATATTGAACGAGCTCAAGGATCTTGGCGTCATTTCTACCGAACGGGGACGCATCGTTCTCAATGATCCCGACTATTTAAGGAATATTTGCCACTGTGAGGACTGTCCCCGAGCGATTTGCCGAATGTAACTGACAAATGAGAAGAAACCTCTCACGAAGAAACGAAAGGCGCATAAGCATCCCTTTTCATCGGAGAGGTTTCATATTTCATGCGTTCATTCCGCGGTTCATTTTTTCAGCTTCTAGGTTACAGGCATTCTAACCGCTTTTTCAAAAAGCCATGTAGATAGCTGATCAAAAACCTCCTTTTCCCTATCAACCATCTTATACATTTTCTTTCCTCCCCTTAAAACATAGCCCCCTTGATTCATATCCAAAAAATAATCATTCATTTCTCCGTCACGATCACGGTAAAAAATAATGAATGCAAACGTAGGACCCCCATCATTTCTTATGTTTCTGCTGAAAAACGATCTCGGCGATCTCGTATACGAAACGGAATCTAAAATGCTCATTAATTGGTCGAGCTCTTCATTTTTGTCTTCGAATTCGATAAGGTAAGGTGTCATGTTAGTTCCTTTCAGGTAAAGAAAAGAGATCTTTTCTATTTTAGTAGAATGGGCAATGACGCTTTTAGAAGGCAATCGAACAGAATAATAGATAATCACTATAGTAACTGTTAAGAGCACCACTGCCATTGCCATTATGATTTTCCTTACTCTTGGAATAAAATCACTCCTCTCTTTCGTTTCCCATTCGTTTCATTCATTAATCTAAACGCTTGATCTAATGAGTGGGTTACAAAAGGTACCGGGAATCCCTGACACCCCGTCATTCTCCAGCCTCCCGAACCCGTTCCCAATCACTACCAGGTTATCAACTGAGGCTCAGAGGCAACGAGGGCGCCAAATTGGCTGTCCCGAAGGAATCGAGATTTCCACATGAAAACTGCGCTAATTCTCGGTGTATTACAACTCCGCTGTGCGCGCTATGATGATATTGGACTAACCGAAATAAGAAAAGCATGAATTTATCGCATGTATAACTGAGAGCGTTTCCATTCCAAGTATGCATAGAAATGAGGTTTTGCTCCATGAAATATCCATTCCAGAATCCGGATCTTCCGCTGGAAGAACGGGTTAACGATCTTGTATCCCGATTTACCTTGGACGAGAAAATCGAATTAATGTGCCAATACCAGGCGGAAATCCCCCGTCTCGGCGTGCAAAAATATAAACATGGCACCGAAGGCGCTCACGGCGTGGCATGGCTTGGCGAAGCAACCGTGTTCCCGCAAAATACCGGGCTTGCGTGCACCTGGAATCCCGAGCTAATGCGGGAGATCGGATCCGTCATCGCGGAGGAAGCCCGCGTCTATTACCAGCGCGACCGGGCCATCAACGGATTGACCATCTGGGCGCCCACGGTGGATCTGGAACGCGACCCTCGCTGGGGACGCACGGAAGAAGCCTACGGGGAAGACCCGCATCTGACCGGGGAACTCGCCACCGAGCTTGTGAAGGGCATGCAGGGAGACCATCCCTTCTATTATAAAACCGTAGCTACGCTGAAACACTTCTACGGCAATAACAACGAAGTTGACCGCGGCAGCGCCTCGGTAAGCATCGATCCGAGAAACAAGCGCGAGTATTATCTGAAGGCTTTCGAGGCACCGTTCCGGGAAGGGAAAGCCGGTTCCATGATGACCGCCTATAACGGCATCAACGGCACGCCGTGCAACCTGAACCATGAAGTAAACGACATCGTCAAACAGGAATGGGGCATGGACGGATTCGTGGTTGGAGACGCGGGTGACGTTCTGGGCACCGTTATGGACCATCATTATGTCTCTTCCTATGCAGAGGCCGTTGCCGGCTCCGTTAAAGCCGGAATCGACAGCATCACCGACGACCAGGACATCTCCTTCCGCGCGCTCCGTGACGCATTGGAGCAAGGGTTATTGGAAGAGCAGGATCTCGATCATGCCATCCGCAATTCCTTCCGTGTCCGGTTCCGCCTCGGCGAGTTCGATCCGGAAGAACGGAATCCTTACAGCCATGTTCCGGAGTCAAAGCTCTGCGCGTCCGAGCATGCCGAACTATCTCTGCGGGCCGCCCGGGAATCGATCGTGCTGCTGAAAAACGACGGATTGCTGCCCCTTCAGCGCGATCAGTTGAAATCCGCTGCTGTCATCGGGCCCCTGGCTAACGAAGCATTTACGGATTGGTACAGCGGCACGCCTCCATACCGGATTACGCCGCTTCAGGGCGTGCAGGAGAAAATGCAGGACCGCAGCGTCCATTTTCATACGGGATTAGATCAGGTACGTCTTCGTTCTGCTGTTAGCGGCCAATATGTCGCCCTATCTTCGGAAGAGAATGGCCGGCTGTTTGCAAACACGGCTGAATCTACCAATGCAGCGGTGTTCGAGCGGAACGACTGGGGCTGGGGTTCCGTCACGCTCCGGCTCGCCAGCAGCGGCAAATTCGTAACCGAAACCGAAACGGGACTGCACGCAACGGCCGACGAAGCTCGTGGCTGGTTCGTAAAAGAGGCATTCAGCTTTGAGGCGTTACCGGATGGAAGCTTTATGATGAAGAATTGGGAAGGCAAACCGATCCTGCTGGATGAGCATGGACGGCTTGTCGTTGGCGGTACCGAGGATACGGGAACGCCATTTGTCATCGAGACGGTTCAGGACGGCATCACTGAAGCCGTCGCAGCGGCAGCATCGGCTGAAACCGCCCTGGTATTCGTGGGGAACAGTCCGTTCATTAACGGCAAGGAAACGATCGACCGTCCCGACATTACGCTCCCGCCCGCCCAGCAAGCCTTAATTCAGGCGGTGTACGAAGCTAATCCCAATACGGTGGTTGTCATCGTAGGCGGGTATCCGTTCGCCGTGAACTGGGAACAGGAGCATGTGCCATCCATCCTCTTCACATCTCACGCCGGGCAGGAGCTGGGCCATGCGGTTGCCGACGTTCTGTACGGAGATTACAATCCGGGCGGCCGCTTAAACATGACGTGGTACAAGTCGACCGAACAGCTTCCGGACCTGATGGATTACGACATCATCAAAGGGAAGCGGACCTATCAATATTTCGACGGGGATGTGCTGTACCCGTTCGGTCATGGTCTCAGCTATTCCCGCTTCCATTACAGCGGTCTGTCGCTAAGCCAGCCGAAAATCACGGCTGAAGGCAGCGTAACCGTCACCGTTGCCGTCAAGAATGAGGGCCAGTTGGCTGGGGATGAGGTGGTCCAGCTGTATGTGAAGGCTGGTTCCTCCCGCGTCATCCGTCCTCTCAAATCGTTGAAAGGCTTCCGCCGCATCCATCTGGCCCCAGGCGCTTCGGAAACGGTTAGCTTTGAGCTCAAAGCGGAGGATCTGGCCTTCTGGGATGTCACCCGGGATCGCTACTGTGTTGAAAAAGGTAGTTATACGATCATGGCTGGACCGTCCTCCAGCCAATTGCCGGAAACCGCAGCCCTTCAAGTCGAAGGGGAGACGATCCCTCCACGCACGCTGCGCGAGCCTGTTCGAGCGGTGAATTATGACGACTACCAAGGTGTCTTCCTGGATGAATGCCGTGAAGGCGGCGAAAGCATCCGTTTAACCGGCGAAACGGGCTGGATCGCTTTCCATGACGTGGATCTCGGCGAATCCTCGGTAACGTTCCAAGCTAGGGTGAGCGGACATATCAAGGGCGGCGAAATCGTCATTACGACCGGCAGCCCGGATGGTCCTGCGGCTGGAAGCTGCAAGGTTCTGCCGACCGGAGGGCGCCAAGCCTGGACGACAGTCCAAGCTTCGTTAACGGGCCTGACAGGACGTACTGACGTCTTTCTTACCATGAAAGGCGAAGTACAGATTAGCTGGTTCCACATAAATTAAGCCAAGCAATAACCATAACCCTATAATCATGTGCCTCATCGATGGGTCATTTGAGCTTGTCAGCGTCTTCTAAACTTACCGATGTTCCATAGGACATCTGCCCTTCCTTTTATACCGGGGCAGATGTTCTTTTTTTGTTAGAATGAAATCAATTAAACCATGAACTGTTACAGAGAAGGACTCAGGCCTTCGTTGCTTACGAGAACAAAAAAAGATGAACCCTTTCCTAGGGTCATTTGTTTATTAGACATAACGCGAAGAAAGGAGTGCCTTGGATTGACGGAACGCGAGTTATTCGATTCTTATAACAAGGATGTGTACCGCACCTGCTACTACATGCTGCGGAACGCCCAAGATGCGGAAGATCTCTGCCACGACGTATTTGTCACCGTATTTCGTCAAGATTGGAGAAGCGTTGAACATACACGCGCCTGGATCATGCGCATCGCGATGAATCATTGTTTGAACCTGCTTAGAAGGAATCAGACCCAGCGAGACAAGCAAAGCCAGGTCGAGTGGCTCCACGAGCAGACAACGGCATCGGTTAAATCCGTAGATACCATCGTATTGGAAAAAGCAGCTGCGGGGGAATGGGAGAAACTGCTGCGGCAGCTTCCGGACAAGCTGATGGCCGTTGTCACGCTCCGCTATATCGGTGAGCTGTCGTTGGCGGAAATCGCCGAAACGCTGAAGATTCCCGTCGGGACGGTTAAATCAAGGCTTCACAAAGCATTGAAAGTCATGCGCAAAAAGCTCGAACAGAATAACGGCTTCTGGCTGAAGGGAGAGAACCAATTTGGAACGTTTTGAGGACAATTTGAAAAACCAGATGAAAACGGCGAATAACGTGTCTTATCCTGATTTTGACCGGATGTGGAGCAGTATCCAGCAGAATGAACTGAAGGTGGCCGGAGGTGAATCGGTTCCGCTTCGTCGGCAAAAACGAAAACGGATTGCAATCATCACCGGGATATCCGTCGCCTTGATGGCAACGCCGGTCTATGCAGCCCTAAACTATGATTGGTCCAATCTTCTGTCTTACAGGGCCGGTATCCAGACTGCATTGGAGCAGGGGCTTGGCCAGACGATTGAGCAATCCGTTACAAAGGATGGCATAACCTTAACAGTGCACACGGCGTTTATCGATGAGAACCGAACGTTCCTGCTCTACAGTCTGGATCCAGGTTCATCACGAGCTGGCGAGCAAGTAACCTTTGATCATATTGGACTTAAAGATAAAGAAGGGAACTCTATCGAGGGCCATTATTCCCATCAGTGGAACGCGGATGCAGGCGTATTCCAGGGGTATTTTGAGACCGATTGGGTGGCTGACGGCCAAACGGCGGATATTGAGTTTGCCATGGAGAATATCCGCTTTACCGGAGATGGAATACAGTCCATCAACTACGACCCTAACGATCAAAATACACAGGTATTCCCTATTCAGAAGGATGGCATCGACAGCGTGACCCTGCAATCTTTCGAACAAGCCGAAGGAAATGTCCTGCTCCGATCGGCCATTACGTATACGGATCCCGAGATGAGGAACAGAAGCTGGGTGCGGGTAGAGGCCGTCAATGACAAGAAAGAGACTATCAGGGAATCCAAGCCTTCCATTAATGGAACCCCGGGTACAGCTGGAGAATTTGTAAATCAGCAAATATTCAAGTCCGACCATTTGCTTGCAGAAGGAACTGCTTTCCAGCTTGCTTACGATCGCACGCTTGAAACCGCAGAGGGTACTTGGAGCTTAAATATGGCCTTGTCCAAGAAGCAAATGGACAACGGCACATTTAAAGAAGCGCTGAATATCCCTGTTGATCAAGTTCCTGGAGGAACAAAAGTCCATGAAATGATTGTTACGCCGACCCAAGTAAGGCTGATCCTGACCCATGAAGAAAAGTATACCCGTGTTCCTTACATGAATTATCAACTGGATGTAGGCGGGACGCTGTTGGACGGAGGTATGTGGTTTGTTCAGGGGCAACCCAGAACAACGGAGCTGCGCTTTGAAATGGCCGGACTGAATGCGGCCTCCCTGGCGAACCAGCCGGTGTCCCTGATCGCCAAGCACCGCGTTGATGAACATGCCGGAGACAAGAATCCAATCCGCTTGACCGGCATCTCAGCTGAGCATCAAAGCTTAACGTCCAACATTGCAGGTTATCCGATCACATGGACCTATTACATGAA
This sequence comes from Paenibacillus sp. Dod16, assembly GCF_049893405.1. NCBI lineage: Bacteria > Bacillati > Bacillota > Bacilli > Caryophanales > Paenibacillaceae > Paenibacillus > Paenibacillus sp. Dod16. The sequence continues at coordinate 43,058 of NZ_JBNDYG010000014.1, read as the reverse complement.
GGACAATAATCTCTATGTGGAATCCTTCAGCTCCGACCCGACGTTCGGCGGCGTCAACCAAACCTATTATCTTGACGGTGAAGACCGAAATTATGGCATGCCGGCCATGATCGGCCTGCTCGGCGATGACAACAATAAACATATGGACGTGTATGAGAATTTCGACAAGACCGAGCTCAACATTTACGCTTGGAACTATACCACCCATAAACGGGACGATGTCCTGCGCGTTCCGCTTAAGGCCGGAAAATAACATATACGGAATAAACGATAAAAGAAACCCTCTGGATGGACATAAACAGTACCCGGAACGGCGCTTCTGCCAAGAAGCGCCGTTCCTTTTTCTGTCTTCCGTTCTCCACCTTTTTAGGGTTTCTTTCTTTTTTCCGTTTGAACATGTCACAATTCTGCACGGCTAACTGTCATATGGGTGAACATCCAAAATCATACGTAAAGGGGAACTGAACATGGAACTGCGAATGAATTACCGATTAGCCAATCCCGAAGCCTTCAAAACCCTGCTTGCCCTGGAGCAAGCGGCCCAAAAAAGCGGACTCGATCACAAGCTGTACGAGATCATTAAGCTCAGGGCATCCCAGATCAACGGCTGCTCCTTCTGCGTGGATATGCATTCCAAGGATCTGCTCTCCATGGGCGAAAGCGTGGACCGCCTCCTCCTGCTGCCCATGTGGCGCGAAGTTCCGATATATTCCGACGAGGAACGGGCCGTCATCGAACTGACGGAGTGCGTCACCAAGCTGTCCGAGGCCGGCGTTCCTGTAGAGGTATACGAACGCGTCCGCAAGCATTTTGACGAGAAACAATTCGTCGATTTGGTCATGGCGATCACAACGATCAATGCCTGGAATCGGATCGGTGTCGCTACAGGGCTGTTCCCGGGCTGTTTTGATTAAATAGCTGCAATTTATCCGGATTCACCACAAGGAAAATCTGGCGGATGCGGGATAAGTCGGGTTCCCACTCTACCGTTAGCACCATGGAGACCCTGCCGTCCCGCTTCAGCAATAAGCCGGGCTCTCCGTTTACGGAAACAGGCTCAAAGCCTTCTCGAAACGAGCCTTTGGCAGACAACCCCTCGAAAAACGCACGTACCCGTTCCACGCCCAGTATCGGATTAATGGCAGCCTTCGCTTTGCCGCCGCCATCCGATAGCAGCGTAACCTCTTCCTTCAAAAAAGACAGCAGCGGCTTAAAATTGCCCATATCGGACGCCCGCAGGAATGCTTCAACGAAGCGTTCCTGCGTTTCCGTCCGGGCGGTTTCTCCATTAGCCCTTTCCGTGGCCTGGCCCATTTTCTGCTTGGCACGGCTGAAGGTTTTGCGGCAGCTGATCTCCGTCTTTCCAAGCATCTCCGCTATGATCGGGTATTCAAGACCCAGCGTATCCTTGGCGATATAAATGGCACGCTCCAGCGGCGTTAACCGCTGAAGCAGCACCAGGTAGGCATAACCAATCGTTTCGCGGCGTTCCGCAGGATCGGACCGCGTCAGCATGTCATAATCCGGCATCGGCTCCGGGAGCCAGGGACCGGTATACGTTTCGCGCTGGCGTCTGGACGATTTCAACAGGTTGATGCAGCGGTTCGTTGTCATTTTGGCCAAATACGCTTTCTCGTTCAGCACTTCTCCCCGATCCATCTGCACGAATTGGGAAAAAACATCCTGTACGATGTCCTCCGCATCCGCTGCACTCCCCAGCATCCGGTAAGCCAGGCCGAACATCATCGGCTTGTATTCGGTATAGATTTGATCCAATAGCATCAGACACACCTTCTTAGTCAGTATATTTTCGGCATGAAAGCTACACCACTTCTAAGACAAATGAGCGATACCGCCTGTGACATCAGAAGAAGTTTTCCTCTACTCTACCTCATATCCCCAGATTCCCGGAAGGGTCAGTTTATCAGAGAGTTTGAAGGTCAACCAACACAGCGTTCGTCATCCAATATGTAGATTATGATAACATTCGATAAATCTATCGACATTTGGGTAATTTTTAAATAACATATGGAATGGCCTAACTACAGCGATAAAAGGTTGAAGAGTTTAGAAAGTAGGTAAAACATGAAAAAATCCACTCCTTTACGTCGCGTCGAATTCGGTTATTTTCTGCTGATTGCTCTCGCCGTGGTCCAGCAGTTGTTCATATTTTGGAACATCTATGTAAACCAAAGTTTTACTTTCACGGAATTCCTGTTCAGCGTTGGTACACTGGCCGCCTTATTGATCGGTTTCTTTCTTCCGGTAGGCGTGTCGACGGTGGCGGTTTTTGTGTATCTGGTCACTTATTTCGTATGGTTGTCCACGCTGGCCCCGGTCAATGCACTCACGCTGGCCTGGATTCTGCTGCTGCCCGCCAATACCGCCATTGCCATCTTCATCAAGCTGGCTCTGGTGAGAAGCCGGAGGTTCATCCGGCGTCTCGAGCAATTGAGGAAAACCAACCCGGATATCGACATCGACACCTCGCTTGGCAGCAAGGATGCTTTTGAAAGCACGCTGGTGAAACAAGCCAATCTGGCCAATCGGTATGCGGATCAGTACAGCTTCTGCATCATGATGTTTAAGCTCGATTTTCTCCCCCTGACCAGGGAGTCTGTCGGATCCCACCGTTTTGCCAAGCTGATTATGGAACTGTCGAGCACAATTCAGAAGCAGATTCGTTACGAAGACTATAAATTCTCTATTGGCGAAGGACGCTTTATCATTCTGTGCCCGCTCACCAAGCCGGAGTACCTCAAAAGCCTCATGGACCGCATCAAAGTCGCCATGATGAACGTACCCTTCCGTGACAAGAAAGGCATGTCCCTCAAGCTTGTGGTCCGTGCTGGCGGCCTTGTGTTCCAGAAGGAGCAATTCAGCCGATACGAAAATATCGATGACGTCATCTCTGCATTAGAACGGAATACCGAAACCGATCTCATCGGGGAATACATTTAATCAAGTTAAGTTGCCACCATCAATCAAAAGGAGGCTTGCAGCCGATGTCGTATACCACCTGGTTTATCCCTCTGTGCATCGGGGTCAGCATCATGTTCTCCATAGCCATCGTTATTCTGACGATGGCCACCTTAAGCTTCCGTTCAAAAGTCAAACGAAAATACGATCGGGGGAAGTTCAGTGACTGACTTTTTCCTGGTCGTCTCCATTATCAGTATATGGATTGCCGTGCTGGAATCGATCATTATTATGGCCGGGGCCATCGTGTTCATTCATAAACAAAACCGGCAGAAGCTGGTGAATCCGGGCAATCTGGAGGATTTCCCCACCGTGACGGTCATGGTGCCCGCGCATAACGAGGAATTGGTCATCCAGGCAACGGTAGAACACATTCTGCAGATGAATTACCCGCATCACAAAATGCAGGTGATTGTCATCGCCGACAATTGCAAGGATCATACGGCCGAGCGCTTAAGAGCGCTGCAAGCCAATGAACGTTACCGGGACCGCGACTTTCTTATTCTGGAGAGAACCGGAACCGGCGGTAAATCAGGCGCCCTGAACGATGCGCTCAAGCAGGCAACAGGCGAATGGATCTGTGTCTACGACGCGGATGCCGCACCCGAGAAAAATGCGCTGTTATTCCTGACGCAGAAAGCGATGGAGCAGCCCGAACGCTATGGGGCCGTCTTCGGCCGCAACAAGGCCCGGAACCGCGGGCAGAATTTTCTGTCCCGCTGTATCAATCTGGAGTTGGTGACCATTCAGCGCGTGCATCATACCGGGTTATGGCAGCTGTTTAAGCTGGGTACCATCCCCGGCACGAACTTTATCGTGAAAACCGCGCTCATTCAGGACATCTGCGGATGGGATGAGCATGCGATCACCGAAGATACCGCAATTTCGTTCGAGATCCTGACAAGAGGCCAGCTGATTGCACTGGCACCCCAAGCTGAAGCTTATCAGCAAGAGCCCGAGGACCTGAAGGTGTACATGAAGCAGCGCGAACGCTGGGCCAAAGGCAACTACAGCGTCGTCACGGATAACATTCATCATCTGTTCAATCGGACAAGCTGGCGGATTAAGCTGCATGTGCTGTATTACGCGGCCAGTTACTTCTGGTTTATGATTGCCATCATCATCTCGGATATTATATTTGTGACCAATATTGTGTATCAGATCATCGCGCTGTTTAATCCGGCCGTCGTCTCTCCCTTCAGGTTCGAGGGCGATGTCTATATGTATCTCATTATTGCCTGGGCCTTAATGTATTACATCTACGTCCTGCAGATTAACCTGGCGCTCGCAACGGACATCGGCCAGAGCAACACACGCAATTTCATTCTATCCTGCGTGTCGTACTTCACCTACGCCCAGCTGTTCCTCATCATATCTGTCAAAGCCTTCTACTCCATGATTGTTGATAAGATCACGGGCAGGGAGTCCAAGTGGTACAAGACGGAGCGGTTTGGATAGGAGAGTTGTGCATTTAATTTATGATAATGGAGAAAGAGCGAGATAGGACTGGATGGCCATGCTGCCAACGTCCTCAACTCGCTCTTTTTTTCATGCAAGCTTACCGATGTGGCATGCTTATTCTTCTACAGGCAAATGGAATTCAAGTTCCGGTATATATATTTTATGCTCTGCACTATACACAAAGGGTCTAATCGTGATGGATTTCGGTTTAGTTGGGAACGGCTCATACATGTACGTGTATTTAAGAGTGCTGCCGGAGCCGCTGCCCCTCCCACCAAGGGATTTGGCTATTTCCCCCTTCTCATTTATCACCTCGTAATCAATATTTATAAATTCATTCACTTTATATTGGCTGGGAACGTACTTAATGAACTCCTTAAGATCCTGACCCGGTTTTCCAGTGATGCTTACTATCATTTGCATTGTAGCTGGGGTGAATTTCAAACTGCTGATGCCCATATGAATATTGTCATGGATTTTGGGTTCTTCTGACTTAAGAACCACGCTATCTGCCGCACTGTTTTTGACGGGAATTTTGAATGTAAATGGCTCCGAGACGCTTATGTCTCGAATAACGACCTCCAATGTAAATTCGTCAGGCAATCCCTCCGGCGACAAGGTCACGATGTCCGAATTCGGAGCACCATCCCCTACTCTAGAAATGCTGTAACCGAAATCACCCAGCTCCTCTCCATCCGCATAAAATTGAATCCCGTTCACTTCCCCTTGCTGACTAGCTTTACTCCCCAATTGACCAAAAGATTCATTCTTGCCATCCCTTGTCGTCCGGGTTAGTACCATTGAAATTCGACTTCCGTCATACATGATTTCCGATATGCTCATCGTAATCCCATCATGGGTGATGCTCTGATCAATATCACTCGTCATTCCCTGCCGGCTAGCTGTTTTTAACCCCTCGTCCCCACCATTTATGAAAATGCTTCCTATAATCGGTATATTTCTCAATGCCTCGGCCATTACCGGGGAGATAAAGCCCGATCCGATAATCAAAAGTACCGACGCTACACCACCTATCAATAAACCCTTCAAACGCCGCTTCTTCTGAATGGGAGGATTATTTTCTAAAATTTGATAGGTATTATTAAGACGCATGCGGATTGCCTCCGGCAACTCCTGTGCCTCCTCTATTTCATCCTTAGCCTGTTCAAGCTCATGATTAAGGTCATATTTCATACGTTAACCTCCCTTTCCCTGTGATTAGCCAGCCATTCCGATAGCGTGATTCTTGCCCTGTGGAGACGCGTCTTAACGGCGCCTTCGTTCAAATCAAGCATTTCCGCAATCTGCCGTAAAGGCAGGTCACGAAAATAGTGCAGGATAATGATGGTACGGGATACTTCCTCCAACCGGTAAACCGCCTCTCGCAAATCGATATTGACATCAAGGCTTGGTGTAATATGTTCGGCTTGATCCAGGTTGAGCAAAGGGATCACATGGCTTTTTTTACGCAGGATCATGTTGCATTCATTGATCAGGATGCGAAGCAACCAAGTTTTAAATAGGGGCGCTTGTCTTAGACTCGGGAGTGACTTGTATGCTTTTAATATGGCTTCCTGCATGGCATCTGCACAATCCTCGTCGTGTCGGAGTATGGCTTTCGCTATGTTGTACATTTGCAGTTCTAATGGCTTTATAAGCTTGATAAACGCTTCATGGTTTCCCTTCTTGGCGAGTTTGACCTCTAATTCTTGCTCATGCTGCACTTCCAAGGAATAACCTACCTCCCTTCAAGGCATCATCTTAACGCATTTTATGATTGTTGGATTCAATAATTAGATAGTCAGGACTTCCAAAAGGTTACAAATGATGTATGTATTATAACGAATAAAAAACTCCCGCAAGTTCAGTGAACTCACGGGAGACAATTGGTTAGTTATATTTGATACGTGAAATTCTCGTGGCATGCTGGAGTGCGCACCCCATAGTTAATACTAAAATCAATCTCTGTGTCTACATTCTTCAAAACTTCGATGTCTTACTTAGTTTTCTCTCAGCTTCTTCTGCTCATTACGAAGTTTCTCAGGTGTCACGTCATTTCCGGCGGGATCCACGATGCTTAATCCCGAGAAGGTGCTTAGCACCTGTCCGCGAATTTCATGCAGATAGTCCGTGCGCAAAACTTGCTGTTCGGCTTTTTCCGCAGCAGTGAGTGTGCCCTCCCGCTGTTTTTTAGCCAATTCATTAATCCGGGTTAAGCTTTGAATCATGATATCCCTCTTTTCCATATGATTTTGATTTATCAATTATCTTAATATAAAGATATAATAAACAAAGATATTTGTCAACCCCTGCCAGCTTTCATGATCAACAGGCGCATTTGTGATTTTTTCCCTACCCAAAGTCTCTTCACTTCCTTAAACTTGGTGTTTAAGGTTTATTTATTTACAAATCGTGGTTAATGTTAGTATTGAAAACTTTGCGTTCGCAGCATAATAAAAATACGGGTTCTGATTCCTTAGGAAAAATTACTTATCCCTTTCTGACAGAACATGAAATATAATAGAGGAACTTAACTTTAATCAACTGGGGGAACATCTATGAAATCTCAGCTCAACAACCCAGCTTCAACAGGAAAAAATGATCGGTTTTCCTCTGCTGGATTTATTCTGGCCGCGATCGGGAGCTCTGTCGGCCTCGGAAACATGTGGAAGTTCCCTTACATTACGGGAGAACATGGCGGTGCAGCATTCTTCCTGCTCTTTATCGTCTGCCTCATCGTGATCGGTTTGCCTGTCCTGCTGGCAGAACTCGCCATTGGACGAGCTGGCCGCGGGAGTGCCGCAACTTCCTTTGTCAAAGCGGGCGGACCGAAAGCCTTCGGGCACCTGGGATTGCTCCAGGTTATTGCACCATTTCTCATTCTGACCTTCTATGTCATTGTGGCAGGCTGGACGCTTCATTATGCGGTCATGTCATTTAGCGGCAATCTGTACAACAACACCGATTTCGGTGGCCAATTTACTGCGTTTACGGAAGGTTACATGCCGATTATATGGCAAATCGTCGCTATTGCGATCTCAGGATGGGTGGTAGCTAAAGGCATCTCCGGAGGAATCGAAAAATTCAACAAGGTTCTGATCCCGGGCCTGATCATTCTGTTGATCGTATTAATGATCCGCGCGGTAACCTTGCCTGGAGCCGGCGAAGGCATATCCTTCTTCTTAAATCCTGATTTCTCGAAGCTGAGCCCGGAAGCGGCGCTGGTCGCGTTGGGACATGCCTTCTTCTCCCTCTCGCTGGGGATGGGGATTCTGTTGACCTACGGCGCTTATGTGGATAAGCGGCAATCGCTAGGTCCGGCAACCCTCGCCATCGGCGCGGGCGACCTGATTTATGCGTATATTGCCGGGCTTATTATATTCCCGACAACCGCTTCCTTCGGGATCGAGCCCAATGCCGGCCCTTCTCTTGTCTTCATTGCCTTGCCGGCTGCCTTCTCGGCCATGCCGCTGGGTGCTTTTTTCGGGGGATTGTTCTTCATACTTCTAGCCATCGCCGCCTTAACCTCTTCCGTCTCATTGATGGAGGTCCCAACCTCTTATGTCATGGACCGCTGGAATTGGGGACGTACCAAAGCTGTATTGGTCATCTGCGCGCTGGTTATGCTGGTCGGTCTACCCTCCGCGTTGTCATTCGGCATCGTACCCGGGCTTACCGATATCGGCGGCAAAAACTTCTTTGACTGGCTGGATTTCGTCACATCGAACATTCTGCTTCCGCTCGGGGGGCTGATCACCACTATCTTTGCAGGGTACTTCTGGAAGAGAGCGGCAGATGCCGCCGGCCTAAAAGCCGGCTGGTTCCGGGTATGGCTGTTCATGCTCCGTTATATCGCGCCGGTTCTCGTATTACTGGTGCTGCTCCATACCACGGGCGTGATCAAGTTCGATTAATTGGCAGCCAAGGCAATCTCATCGCCAAAATGGGGGCGAATGGGGTTGCCTTTTTCTATATCCTTGCCCATTCATATTCATCTTCTGTACTACATTCGATTATTCTATCGATATCAATCCAGCAAGGAAATTGTAAAAAAGGGCGGGCTAGTAATGAATTTTGAGTATGCATTTGGTGTTGGATTAACCTTTATTCAATACCTCCTACTGTTCTTCTGGGCATATTGGATGCTGATCAGTCTCTTCGGCTTTGGAAAACCCAAGAGACTGAAAGAACATAAGCCTTTGAAAAGATTTCTTCTGATGATTCCTGCACACAACAAAGAAGCGGTTATCGGACACCTTGTAGAGAATCTTCATAACATGGACTACCCGAAGGAGCTCTATGAAGTGTGCGTTATTGCTGATGGATGTAAGGATAAAACAAGTGAGATCGCTGAAAAACTTGGTGCTACCGTTATTGAACATACATACCTGCCAGGAGAGCAAAAGGGGAAACCTTATGGAATCAAATACGCAATTGAGCAGTATGGCGACAAGTTAATCGATGATTTTGACGGTATCGCCTTCTTCGATGCCGACAACCTCGTCTCGTTGAATTATTTAAGGGAAATGAATAACCACTTGTTGAACGGGGATCAATTAATACAATGTTACCTGGATTCCAAGAATCCAGATGACAACTGGGTGACCATAGGTTACTCCGTAAGCTACATTTTCATGAACCGCTCTTGGCAGCTTGCCAAGTCCAGATTAGGCTTAGGAAACGCGATCGGTGGAACCGGGTTCTGCGTAGACACGACTCTATTCAAAACCATCGGTTGGACCGCTCGATCCTTAACGGAAGACCTTGAGTTTACTATGCAGTGTTTGCTTGAAGGGGTACCAGCTAAATGGTGTCACTTTGCGCGCGTGTACGATGAAAAGCCGGAAAGCTTCAAATCTTCCTGTATTCAACGTCTCCGATGGGCAAGAGGGCATTGGGATGTCTGCTTCAAATACGCTCACAAATTAATTTGGAGATTCATTAGCAAGCTGGACTTCAAAGCTTTTGATGGTTTTATGTACCTTATTAATCCTGGCAAAATTGTTTTGAGTGCAACCACTGGTCTCCTTGTTCTCATGTCTATGGCTACCGACTTATTAGATGCTCATCATTTGATTCCTTGGCAAATTTGGGTGATGTGCTTGTTATTCCAATTCATTTATGTAGGATACGCACAGTTTCTTGACTCGAAAAATAAAGTAAGCCTCTTTCGGAGCTATGCATACCTGTACTTCTTCAATCTAACTTACGTCCCGCTGTTCCTTTGGTCACTCATTACGATGAAGAACGTGAATTGGAATCCTACAAAGCATACAAGAGCTATTCATTTGAGCGATATTGAAGTAGAAAAATAAATGTGAAGCAAATGGCAAACAAACACCACTTTGAGTAAATATATAAAACAACGAAATGTTATATCATATTAACTGCGATCTCTACTTGAATATCAAATCCGTCATCCACTCAGAAAAAAAACAACAAACCATGTGCTCACATTTACGCGAGCGCATGGTTTGTTCATGTACATCTATAGCGGACAATAATACAAATATATCGCCTTCACCGACTCTTTACAGGACCGGTAGATGCTCCAACCACCAATTCCGCAGGCAATCGCTTCTCAACTGCTACATCATCGTGATTCATGATGCCGAGTACCGTTTCAATCGCCAGCCTCCCCATTTCTTCCTCGTTCTGCCGCATATGGGTAAACAAATAGCCCTCACCGATATTTAGCTGCGGACTGTCAAAGCATACGATGGATAAATCCTCCGGCACCCGCAAACCGAGGCGCTCTGCAGCGACCTTGGCCAGCAAAGCAATGTTATATTCGATCGCAAAAAAGGCAGTAATTGCCGGGTGATCCTGCAAGTGCTGAACGATCCGCTGGATTTCCCGTTCAATATTGCTCTCGTAGAAGGCATTAGGCAAAGTAGCCGTCACGTCACTAATCCAGATCTCCTTATCAAACGCGATGCCCCGAGCGGCATGAGCCTGCACGAACCCTTCAATCCGCTCTTCCACCGCTGTCGTGTCCCTAGGTGGAGGAGACAGCAGGGATATATAACGATGTCCCAAATCAAATAAATGCTCCACTACCTGAACGGCTGCTCCCAGATTATCTGTACTGATGGAAGCGGCTGCGACTCCCTTCAGCTTGCGATCAATCAGGACAAGCGGAAAACGGGCAATGACCAGCTTTAATATTTCGGCATTGAAATATTCCCCCTGAGCGGGAAAAACGATGAGACCGTTCACGCCGAGATTGCGCAGCTTCTGAATGGATAATTCCTCATTATCCTGGTCTCCAAACGTTCTGCGCAGTACCAGAAAACAATCATTCTCTCTCGAATACTGCTCCATGCTGTAGACAAGGCGTGTTCCGTAGCTTGAAGAAAAGTCTGTAATGACAAGACCGATCATCTTCTCTTGGCTAGCTGCTCTGACAACTCCGCCCTCTGAGGAAAATGTTTCCCTCTGTGCCACGGGCTCATCCGGGTCAGCTACGAAGGATCCCTTGCCCGGCTTACGCACAATCACGCCTTCAGCCGCCAGCATATCTAATGCCTTCTTGCTCGTAATTCGACTAACTCCGTATTCGTCCGCGAGTTCCTTCTCCGAAGGGACTTTATCGCCAATGCGGAAAATATGTGTGGAGATCTTTCGCTTCATCTCGTTAAAAATCTGTTCATACATCGGCTTTGCGGAAGCTGCGTCTTTCAAATTGATATCCCTCCAACGGTACTCCAAAACATGCTAATTCGTATAACAATATAACATGATATATTTAATTTGTCCATGTTGCGCGGATAACCGCTTACATAAATAATCAGATCATCCTTCCCTAGACAATCCCATACATGACAAAACAGCGCCGCATGATCTTTCGCTCCGAAAGATTCATGCAATAGCGCTGTTCCCTGTCGACTACCTACTCCGTGTATTGAACTATTCCTTCACGGCCCCCAGGACGATTCCGTGGATTAAATAACGCTGCAAAAATGGATAGATGAGCAGAATTGGAATCATGGAGACCAGAATTTTGGCAGAATTTAGGGTCGTGTTGGAGATTTTATTAAACTGCTGAAGCTGTTCGACCGAGAGATTTTGCATCTGGTCGCGCGTCAGGCTGAGCTGCTGCAGATAGGTCTGAAGCGGTATTTTCTCGCTGTCATTGATCAGGATGATCCCGTCAAAGAAATTGTTCCAGTGACCGACGATGACAAACAGCGTAATGGTCGCCAGACTGGGCATGGAGATCGGGATGAAGATCTTGAGCAGGATTTTCAGCGGACCGGCACCGTCAATGAATGCGGCCTCCTCCAGCTCCTTCGGAATTCCCTTGAAGAAGTTCATCAGGAGAATCACGTTGAAGACAGGAACCGCACCCGGAAGAACCAACGCCCAGATGCTGTTGATCAACCCCAGCTTGCTGATCACCATATACCAGGGGACGATTCCTCCACTGAAGAGCATCGTAAACACGATAATCCACATGTATTTGTTTCTCGATCGGAACTGCGTGACGCTCCGTGACAATGGGTAAGCCATAAGGATGGTTAAGATCATGTTGATCGCTCCCCCAAGCAGCACCCGTTCCACGGATATGAGGAACGCCTTCCAAAACTTCGTGTCATTCAGTATCTGCCCGTAGGATGAGAAGTTCAGCTCCACCGGAAAAAAGTAGACCCGGCCGGCATTCACAGCCGTGCTGCTGCTGACGGACACCATAATCGTATTGACGATGGGGGCCAGCGACACAAATGTAATTAGAACGAGCGCGAGCATAATCATCAGGCGGGACAGCCTTGAGCCCAGCGTTTTGGATTGAATCATGCTAACCCTCCTAGAAAATCTTGTACCCCGCATACCTTGAGGCCAGCCTGTAGGATATAACGATCAGAACAAAGCTGATGACCGACTTCATCAGTCCAATTGCCGTTGCGAACGAATACTGCATATTGATCAGACCCATGCGGTACACAAACGTATCGATAATATCACCCGTCTCGTAGACCAGCGGATTATACAGGTTGAACACCTGGTCAAATCCCGCATTGAGCACATTGCCGAGACTCAGCGTGCCCAGCAGAATGATCGTCGGAAACATGCCCGGCAGCGTGATATTCAGGGTCTGCTTCCAGCGGCTCGCGCCGTCCATTGCGGCGGATTCATACAAAGCCGGATTAATCGCCGTCAATGCAGCCAAGTACACAATCGTCCCGTAACCGAATTCCTTCCAGGTATCCGTCACGATGAGCAGCGGCCTGAACCAGTCGTTGCTTGCCAGAAACATGATCCGCTCCAGCCCCAGAAACTCAAGGAAATTGTTAATCATGCCGTCAAAGGAAAAGATCATGGTCAGCATCGTGCCCAGGACCACCCATGACATAAAATGCGGCAAATACACAATGGTTTGAATCGTGCTTTTGAAGAGCTTCAGACGCACCTCATTCAGCAGCAGGGCGAATACGATCGGCACAATCAATCCGAGAACAATCTTCCCGACCGCGATGACCAGCGTATTGATGAAGATCTGCTTGGCATCCGGCAATTGAAACATATACGTAAAATTGTCGAGACCTGCCCATGCGGAACCGAGTATTCCTTTTGCGGGGATGAACTTCTGAAAAGCCATGACCACTCCGAACATCGGCACAATCGAGAAAATGAACAGCATGGCCATGCCAGGCAGCAGTATCGCATGATAGGTCATTTCGTCAAAGGTTTTACGTTTCTTTTTCTTCCGGTATCGTACTTCCAGCTCTTGATTGACGGTTGTTTCCACTTGCGCCATCGTCCGCTTCACCTCCATCATGTCCCTGTCAGGACAAGCCTTATCGAATAAAAAAGCCCGCGCGGCTGACCACCATAGCCCTCCGCGCCAAGGCCCATGCTATCTTTATCTACTGCTCATCTCGTTGACCTCTTCCGTAATCTCATCGCCTCCGGTACGCTTCCAGGTGTTCACGAACTTATCGAATTCATCAACGGGAGCTTGTCCCATAATAATTTTCAATATGGTCTCCTCTTCGAGCTTTTGGAGGTTGGCCCACTTCAGCTTCATCGTCTCGGTGGTTCCATAGAAGCCGGCAGGAATCACTTCCAGATTCGGATTGTTCGCTTCGCGCTGGCCTTCAATGCGGGAGAGGTATTCGCCGTATGTGTTCACGTCGATGGCATTTCCTTTTTCCTTGAATTCCTGATACGCCTTGAAGGACACCACCCGATCTTCCTGAACGGAGGAAGCATCACCGGATTCATCCGCCTTCATCAGATCCTCGTAATAACGTTTCAACACATCGTCATAATCCACTTGCATCGGAATTTGTGTCGGATCATTATTCCAGCGGCTTGCGTCTGTCAGCATCTCATCGGGGTGCTCTTTCTTGTAATTGACCGCATCATCGGTTAAGGAGTACAGGAAATCGGTTGTTAGATTGACCGATTTCATGATCGCTTCGGGATGGGCGAAATCCTTCTTGACTACGACGATACCGCCGCCCACCGGATCCTGACGGATGGTCTTGAACTTGCCGTTCTCATCCACGGGTGCCGATACAGCAACCCAGACAGCATCGGGATCCTGCTTGATGGAATCCTTGTAGTTGGTGTAGCCGATCCACCATGGGTTAAACAGTATCCCTACCTGCCCGTTGATCACAAGCGCTTCCTTCTCTTCATTCGTTCGGACGGCGAACTGTTTATCAATCAGACCTTCTTTGTACATGGCGCTCAGCTCCGCCAACGCTTGCTTCATCTCGGGCTGAACCGATCCATACACAACCTGGCCATCCTTCTCGATCCAGTTCATTGGAAAAGCACCGCGTGCAGCAAAAACTGGTGTAAAGTTCATGGCATTGGAATCCATCACCATCCCAACCGTTTTGCCTGTTCCCGAGGCGTCTTTCTCTACGAACGTTCTGGCGAGATTCCATACATCCTCAACGGATTCCGGCATCTGTGCGCCGACTTTATCCACCCAGTCCTTCCGTACCCACAGCAGCTGGTGCTGGTTTCCGATATTCGTCATCGGGAGGCCCATGATCTTACCGTCCACCTTGACTTGGTCCAGCAGCAAGTCGCCATAAGAAGCGTAGATATTCTTGACGCCGTCGGATGCGGTCTTCTCGTACACCTCCGTCATATCGGCAATCAGGTCGTTATCCACCAGCTGGTTGAAAATATCGCGGCTGACCAGCATAACATCCGGCAGATCGCCCGTTGTCATCGACAGCGACAGCTTCTGATCCATATCGTCCGTCTCCCAAGCCACCTTAGCTTTTACGTTCACCCGGTCTTCCACATAGCGGGTAGCCAAATTGTCCTCAATCGTATCGCCGGGAGGCAGGTTGTTCACATGATTGGTATTCCGGCCGATCGTAAATTCCACCGGCGTTTCGTATTTCCCGTAAGGCTCATAGTCCTGTTCTRAAATTTGCGGCTGTGCGCTGTCCCCAGCGCTCCCGCCGCAGCCGCTGAATACTGTCAGCATCATGCACCCGAGCAGCAGCGAGGCCATCTTTTTACGCTTGTTCATCCTGTCATCCCCTTTTTCTCGTTTTGGTTGATAACCAAATTGTATGCGGTTTCATAATTGGCGTATATGCAACATTTTTTGGATATGTATCACTTTTTTCATGACCTTCTTCGTTCTCAACTGCAAACCCCAAAAAAGCGGCTGCTTCAGCACACCGCTTTCATTAACAACACTATGGATAATGGATGGGAATAACGCTCGCTGTTCAGGAGGCTGGAATAACCATGGATACTTCCGTTCCGCTGCCTGGTTCGCTATGAATATCGAGTCCGTAATCCAGTCCGTAATACAGCTTGATCCGGTCGTTCACGTTCCGAACGCCGCAGCCGCCGCTCTCTCCGGCCAGCAGCCTCGACGCCTGCGCGGGAGTCATGCCCACCCCGTTATCGCTGACGATAAGTTTCATGCCCCCTTCGACCCGGCTAACCCCAATATGAATGTGGTAATCTGCCCCTCCAGCCTCCACAAAACCGTGCTTGATGGCATTCTCCACGATCGGCTGCAGAATAAAATGAATGATCTCGGTATCTAATACATCCTCATCGATATGGTAATCCACGTCAAATCGGCCATCGTTCATGATAAGCTGCAAATCCAGATAAGCCTTGATGTGCTGCACCTCATCCTTGATCGTAGCCATATGCCTCCCCTGATTCAGCGTCGTTCTATAGAACCGGGCCAATGCCGATACCATATAACTCGTTTCGATATCCACTTTCTTCTCGGCCCTCCACCGAATAAAGGAGAGGGTGTTGTATAGGAAGTGCGGATTAATCTGATTAATCAGCTTGTTATATTCGCTTTCCCTCTTGGCGATTTCCGCTTGATACACCTGGGAGATTAGACTGTTAATCCGTTTCAGCATTTTGCCGATGCCATTGGTCAACTCGCCGAATTCGTCCCGAGATGCGCTCTGAATGATCACCTCGAGGTTGTTCTGCTCCACCTTGTCTACCTTGTTCTTGATATGGATAATTCGGCGCGTAAAGTTGTTGGAGATCACATAAATGAGCAGAAATGTAATGATCAAGCTGAGGATCATGACAAACAACGTAATTTGAAAAATACCCAGCGCATTTGCATATGCATTCGTATTCAGCAGATTATAGTGAATCGTCCATCCATTATTGGCGAGCGACCGGCTTAGGTTCAGACCGCCCTTCTCCCCACTCTCCAAATCGGCTGAAGCATCGGACTCCTTCCTTTCCTTGAAAATCACACGCTGCTCAGCATCCTCGATATGAACCGCTACATGCTCCGACAGTTTGTCCATATCAGCAAAGATGCTGTCATGCTGAATGGAAATCACCATGAAATTGCTGTCCTTGGGATTGCTGATCAATTCCTGGACGAGATACAACTTCTCTCCGTCCACAATCCAGCGCCTTCCGCGAAATCCATCGTACCAAGACTTGCTCTTGAGTTCCCCGATGGGCAAAATATTATCGCGAATCCCGAGCAGTTCTCCGGATGTATAAAAGGTAATGGCCTCAATATCATCATCCATTAGCCGAATGTTCGAGATCAATGGCTCCAGAATGTCCCGGAAATCCAGGTACATGTTAAAATAGTTCTCTTCATAGTCCTTAATGAAAATTTGCGATAGCTCCCGGTTGAGTACCATGAACTCGCTCAGCGTATTGTACCGGTTGATCTTATAGTCCATTATGTTGGCCACCTGTTCCAGGCTGGCTTCCGCTTCGCTCCGTAATTCCTTCATCTGAATGCGGTAGGACTGGATGAAGGAGAGCAGTCCTAGCAATAGAATCGGAATGAGTGCAATGATGAGATGGGACAACAGCAGCTTGTTGCGGAACCGGATATCATTGAACTTGCTCTTTATCCATCCGATCATGGAGCACCCCGCACTCTCTGTATTGTAAGGGACTTACGCCGAACTTGCTCTTGAACAGCTTGGCAAAATAAGAGTGGTTGTCGATACCCACCGCTCCTGCAATATCATTGACCTTCATATTTGAGTGTTTCAGTAGATAGCTCGCCCTCCGCAGGCGGTAGTCGGTCAAATACTTCGAGAAGTTCTCACCGGTTTCTTTTTTAAATAAAATGCTCAAATACCCCGGGGACAGGTACACATCCTCGGCGGCATCCGACAACGAAATATCCCGCTGGTGATGATCCTTCACATAGTCTTTAACCTGACGGATGACCTTCGATTCGATCGTAACCTGTTCAAGCTCCCCGCCATAAGGACTGATCTGTGTAATATCCTCCATCACCTGCAGAAACTCTTCCCTGACAAGCGGTTTAAGCAAGTAATTTACCACGCCCAATCGGATAGCGCTGCGGGCATACTCAAATTCGTCATACCCGCTGCAGATGACAATTTTTAAATCCTGCTGGGTCTTTCGGGCTTGCTTGCTCAGTTCCAGTCCGTCCATAAGAGGCATTCTGACGTCGGTGATCAGGATGTCAATCGCGTTTTGCAGCAGAATACGCTTTGCACTCATTCCGTTCTCGGCTTCCAATACCTGAAAGGGGAAGCGGTACTGAAAGATCAAATCCTTAATGCCTTCTCTTTGAATGGACTCATCGTCAACAATAAGAACATTAAACATCAGACAATCTCCTTTGCTTGTGAAAGTATGGGGCTGATATAGGGAAATATAGGTTGTTATAATGGTATACCTGTTTTGTCGTAGTATATCACAGTTTCAAGAAAGGGCTTTCAAATTCATGTGTAAGACGGTGCAGCCGTCAAGCCTTTTGCTTACTTCGACAATGCATGATTGCCGATTAGAGAAGCTTCATCCGCGATTGAGCCATGTGGAGGTCAGGGATCTGACGTTCGAGCTCATTCAGCACCGCTTTACCAAAACGGCCAAAAACATGATTTTAAAACGTTACCCCAAATTCCAGCACATGCCGATCAAAGAACATCGCCCCCCAGGAGATCAGCAGGATGGCAAAAATCGCGACCGTTACACCATACAGAAGCAGAAAATCCACAGACTGCGGCTGCTGCAAGCATACCGGCATGAGCCTCAAACCGTGCAGCTTTCATTCCTGTATAATGCATTCCGCATACGGCGAAGCCCATGACAACCGCCGAACCCCACTTGAGAAAGCTGGATTTGGGATGATTCCGAAAACGGAGAAACAATAATAAAGCCGCATAAGAGGCTACCAATGCAATGATGGCGGACAGTACCCAAATGCCGGGATCATAACTAATTTCGGCATGTATGACCATGGCCTCCATTCCCATGTAATGCATGGCAACGATGCCGCTTCCCATAATGAAGCCGCCAATGGCGATTTTGAACCAGTTAATATTTCTGGGCATCGTAATATAAAACGCGATGAAGGAGGAAACCACGCTGACGAGCATCGACATGATGGTCAGAAAGACATCGTATCTCACATTCATATTCATGTGCATCGCCAGCATGCCGACAAAATGCATGGACCAAATGCCGCTTCCCATGACCATGGCCCCGCCGAATAGCCAAAAAAACTTGGATTTGCCGTTCGCATCCGAAATTTTCGACGTAATATTTAAAGCCGAGTATGAAGCAAGTATAGCAATTGCAATTGAGAGCCCAACAATATAATAGTTATAATTGCCGTCCATCTGAGCTGTACACACCCCTTTTGTGAGTAATTCTTAAGTCCTATGAAGATCATACGTTTCCTAGCGGATAACGTTTCTATTAATTCACGGTGACTCGCCCCGGTGCATATCAGAAAAAAGCAATGTTTATTTCCGAGGCTTCCCAGCCCTGCACCATATCCATATTATATCTTTAGTAACTATTCAATTTCT
Source organism: Paenibacillus sp. Dod16 (assembly GCF_049893405.1). Lineage (NCBI taxonomy): Bacteria > Bacillati > Bacillota > Bacilli > Caryophanales > Paenibacillaceae > Paenibacillus > Paenibacillus sp. Dod16. The sequence continues at coordinate 24,333 of NZ_JBNDYG010000014.1, read as the reverse complement.
CGACAAACAGAGAAATGTTCGAACGCTCCCGGATTGAGATGAGTCTAAAGCACTAAATTATTCTACGGGTATCTCGACTTATCCTCTGTCCTATGAGAAATGATGAGCGACAACACTCTATTTAGGTAATAAAAAAAGCTGCGGGTCCTTTATTAGGTCAGCAGCTTATATTTTGTCTGTCCTCAAGGTGTAACTACCTTCGCTTTCCCATTCAAGTACATCTCGCCCCATTCACAGATTTGATCAAGGATCGGTTGCAGCGAAACGCCCATTTCACTCAGCTCGTACACGACCTTAGGCGGCACTTGATTAAAGACCGTTCGCGTGATAATCCCATCCTCCTCCAGCTCCCGGAGCGTCTGGGTTAACATTTTCTGCGTAATATCCGGCATCTGCTTCTTAATTTCACTCGTTCGCTTGGGGCCATAACTTAAGTGACACAGCACAATGACCTTCCACTTGCCGCCGATGACGTCCATGGTCGCCTCAGACGGAATATTGTATTGTCGCTCCCCATTCATAAGAACTTCTCTCCTTTTTGAACGTAAGTGGCATATCTCTGACAACAGGCACTTTGGGGTACTAATGATACTTTTAGGTGCTTATAGAACAATTAAGTGCGTACTTCCTTTCCGTCATTATATGTTACATAATCCCCTTATACCAGTACTGCATCATAAAAACATGGGGGTGAAATAACATGCAGCGTATTTACATTGCCGGAGGTTATGGCGTAATCGGGAGTGCCGTTGCCCGGCATATCCGAACGATCAATCAAGAAACCGAGATTATTCTCGCCGGAAGGAATCCCGAGAAGGGGAGCTTATTGGTACAGGAGCTAGGAAACGCCCGCACCGCTTTTTTAGATATCCGCCAGGGTCTGGCTCCAGGGGAGCTGGATCAAGCCGACCTCATCGTTTCTACGATTCAGGATCCGGCCGACTTCCTCATTCAAGAAGCCCTTGCAAAAGGAATTGCACATATCGGGATCACGAAGCTTGCCGACGAGCTGACACCTATGCTATTCGCCATGCTAACCTATCCCCCTCAAGCACCGATTGTCCCTCTGGGACATTCGCAAGCGGGAATCCTGACCTTGGTCGCGTATCAGGAGGCGAAATCTTTCCAAAGCGTCCAATTGATCGGCTTGGCGGGTCACTGTGATGAACGCGATCCGATGGGCCCTATGACGCTGGAAGATACCGAAGGGTTTATCAACCGTGCCCTTATCCGGGAAAACGGGAGATGGAAATGGGTTGAGGCTGCAAAGTATCCGAGGAGCATAAGTCTTTCTAATGGTCTCCGGGTAGAAGGCCATCCCATGAGTTTATTGGATATTCCAAGCCTCGCGGCTGTTACGGGAGCGCCTAATATTCGATTCGACTTCGCCATCCATGACTCCATAGGAACACGGGCTGGAGGCAGGGCCTCCCAAGACCTCTACATTGACCTTGAAGGCGTACTTCTTGACGGCCGTTACGCGAAACGGAGAATCACGTTGACCGATCCGAAGGGACAGGCGCATTTTACGGCCCTTGGTATTCTCCTGTCCATTGAGCGCATTCTGGGCTGGGACGGCTCATCTCCTGCTCCCGGAGGCTTCTATCTACCGGAAACGCTGGTTCCTCTTGAAACCGCAATGGCACGTATTGAACAATTTGGCATTCAAATTCGAAGAGAAGAAAGAGTAGGTGAATCCTCATGAAGGTATTAACAGTTGTTACACATCCACGTGAAAATTCCTTTACATTTGCAGTAACCGAGAAGTTTGTACAAGGGCTTAGGGACGCCGGGCATGAAGCGGAAATTCTGGACCTCCACCGCATCGGTTTCGATCCGGTCCTGTGGGAGGCAGACGAACCCGATTGGTCTGACCCTTCCAAGATCTATTCTCCTGAGGTTGAGGCTGAAATCGCACGGATGAAGGAGCACGACGCGCTGGCCTATATCTTCCCGGTATGGTGGTACGGAGTCCCTGCCATGCTGAAAGGGTATATCGATCGTGTCTGGAATCATGGCTTCGCTTACGGCGGCGGCTCAAAGCTTCATCACCAACAGGTGTTATGGCTTGCGTTAGCAGGGGCTTCGGAGGATCATTTCGCCAAGCGGGGCTATGATCAGATGTTATCCCTTTCCCTCAATGTTGGAATGGCCGACTACTCCGGAATCAAGAATTCCCGTGTGGAATTCTTCTATGATACGCTAGAGGCCAGACCGGAGCATATGGAGAGTTTGCTCGAACGAGCTTATCAGCTAGGATTGCATTATGCGGATTCATAATAGTGCATTGCACGGTCCCTGAAGAACACAATAGCCTTAGTCCGCGATGAATCCTGGACTAAGGCATATTTGTTGAATTAGCTTGAAATGATTTAACACAGAAGCTTACGAATTACGCATTGCTGCTCGTTTCGACGGATTCATTCACCTCGATCAGTTCAACAACGGCCTCACTTTTCAGCGTATTGCCGATCGTGCAGGCTCGTTCTACAACAGATTTCAGCTTCTCCTTGTAGGCGGGATCCAGCGTTTGCGGCAGCGTGACATGGACGTTAAAATGCGAGAACTTATTGCTTTTATCCTCTGCCTTTACCGACGACACTTCGATATGAATGGAGGATTTATCATACTCCACGCCGTCGTAAGCCATTATTTTTTGGAGCGATATGGACACGCATAGCGCCAAGGACGCTTCCAGCAGCTCTCTCGGAGACAAGCCGCCCTCCAGATTCGGGCCGTGGTTTCCGACAAGCTGAACCCCCGCCTCATTGAATATCCGATCCTGACCCTCTACGATTTTTAACGTTGTCATGTTTTTAGCCTCTTTTCTTTTAGTCTTCGTTTCAGGATGAACGGCTCTCATCAACAAGATGGCAAGCTACCTTCTGGTTGGGCCGAACTTCTCTTAAAGCCGGAACTTCTGCCTTGCAGACATCCGTTGCAAAAGGACAGCGCGTATGAAAAACACAGCCGCTCGGCGGAGATAAAGGGGACGGGATTTCCCCTCGCAAGATCACCCGATCCTGTAATCGGCTGCGGGTAAAGTCGGGTACCGCTGAGAACAGCGCCTTCGTATAGGGATGCAGCGGCTCATGGAATAGATCATCCGTTAAAGCTTCTTCCACGATTTTTCCGAGATACATAATACCGATCCGATCGGAAATATACCGAACCACGCTGATATCATGCGTAATAAATAATAGCGTTAATTTCAATTCCCGCTGCAAACGCTTGAGCATATTCAAAATTTGCGACTGAATGGAGACGTCCAGTGCCGAGACCGGCTCGTCGCATACGATAATCTTCGGATTCATGATAAGCGCGCGCGCCAAGCCCAGACGCTGGCGCTGACCGCCCGAGAATTCATGAGGAAAACGGAAATAATGCTCCGGCTGCAGGCCCACGGTTTTCAGGATGTGAAATACTTTTTCCCGACGCTCTGCCTTGTCTCCCATTTTATGAATAATCAGGGGCTCCTCCAGAATTCGGCCGATTCTTTTCCTCGGGTTAAGCGAAGAGAACGGATCTTGAAAAACAAGCTGTACGTCCTTGCGGAATTTCCGGATTTCCTTCCTCGACATCGCAGCCAAATCCTGGTCCCGGTATAGAACCTGACCTTGGCTTGCCGGGGTTAATCCTAGGATCGTACGCCCCGTGGTAGTTTTACCGGAACCGGATTCTCCGACAAGTCCGTACGTCTCTCCCTCTCTTAATTGAAAAGAAACATCCGTTACGGCTTTTACATATCCCTTGGCGCCCCATAACTTACCGAAAGATCCGTACACCGGGAACTGCTTGTGAAGGGAGCTTACCTTTAAAATCGAATGATCAGCTGTTTGTTCCAACGGTTGTCTCCCTCCCTTTCGGCTCGTTTATGGCCTCGTAATGCCAGCACTTCACTCGATGGTCCATATGTGCCGTTTGCATCGGCGGCTCTGAGGTACGGCATAATTCATCGGCATAAGGACATCGCGTAGAAAAGCCGCAGCCCTGCGGAATATCCGTCAGAGAGGGCACCGTTCCCTCAATGACATGAAGTTCATCGTTTCTGTCTCCTTCCAGCTTGGGGATCGATTGGATCAGTCCCTGCGTATAAGGATGGAGCGGTTTATGAAACAGCTGTTCCGTGGGGGCTTCTTCCACGATTTGCCCCAAGTACATCACCTTCACGCCCGTACAAATTTCCGATACGACACCCAGATCATGCGTGATAAACAGCACGCCCATGCCCATTTTGCGGTTCAAATCGGCGATCAGCTCCAGAATCTGCGCCTGAATCGTTACGTCGAGCGCGGTTGTCGGTTCATCCGCAATCAACAGGTTCGGCTCACAGGAGAGCGCCATGGCAATCATCGCCCGCTGCTGCATTCCTCCCGACAGCTGATGGGGATATTCATCCACCCTCACCTCCGGAGATGGAATACCCGTCATCCGCAGAATCTCAACGGCTTGTTGACGAGCTTCCTTCTTGGACTTCTTCTGATGGAGACGAATGGCTTCCCCGATTTGATTACCTATCGTATACACGGGACTTAGGGATGTAAGCGGGTCCTGAAAAACCATGGAGATTTTGTCGCCGCGGACCGCCCGTAATTTAGAAGGCGAGAGAGACAGCAGATCCCGCTTCTCAAACAGGATCTCTCCCTCGTACTCGATCGCATCCGTATGGTCCAGCAGCCTCATGATCGATTGGGACATGACACTCTTTCCGCTGCCGGATTCTCCGACAATGCCGATGATGTCGCCTTTATTCATGGAAAAACTGACTCCGTTCACAGCCGTCACTTTCCCCCGCTCGGTATGAAAATGCGTTTTTAGATTTTTCACTTCCAATAGAGGCTCGTTATTCATGAAAATACCTCCAGCTTTATATTCATGACTTTTTCAACTTTTGCTTCACGCGGGGATCCAGCAAGTCGCGCAGCCCGTCGCCCAGCAAATTCAGACTGAGTACAGACAAAACGAGCGTGGCCCCGGGGAATACGACCATCCACCATGCCTTATAAATAACTAGTTTGCTTGCTTGCAGAATGTTCCCCCAGCTGGCTTCAGGGGCAGGAATGCCCGCCCCGAGAAAGCTTAGCGCGGCCTCGGATATAATGGCTTCAGCAAATACGAAGGTAGCCTGTACCAGTAGAGGAGATAGCGTATTCGGCACGATGTGCTGCCATATGATGCGCGTTGCGCTTGCTCCCTGGACATGCATCGCCTCGATGTAGGTTTGCTCGCGTACCACCAGCGCGGCCGAGCGAACGACCCGGGCAATATTCGGCGTGAACACGATGGTTAGCGCCGTGATGACATTGATGGCGGATGCGCCGAGTGCGGCCATTAAGGCAATGGCGAGCAGGATTCCCGGAATCGCGATCAATCCGTCACAGATGCGCATAAGAATATGATCCAATGTTTTGTAATACGTCGCATAGACGCCGATCACGAGTCCTAATGCCGAGGATAGCAGCGCAACCACGAGTCCTACGCTAATCGATACCCTGGCACCGAAGAGAAGCCTGGTTAACAAATCCCGGCCAAATTCGTCGGTACCCAGCCAATGCTCGGCCCCTGGCGGCGTTAAACGGTCTACAACTTTCATGTCGTACGGGCCGTAGGTTGTGAAGAGCGGTCCGATCAGCGCCAGAATTACCAATAAAACAAAGATGGTCGCTCCGATCAACAGCCCGTAGTTCGACCTCAATCGGCGATATCCTAGTGCACGCTGCTCTTTTTTCAGCTTTTTACTTACTTGAGCGACGTATTCTTTTTCCTGAACAGTTGCCATCCAATCACACCTCTTTTATTTGCGTTCCAAACGAACACGCGGATCAACCGCGCCATACAGCAAGTCGATAATCAAGTTGATGGTGACGTACATGAGTGTGACGACAAGCACCACGCCTTGGATCACTGCAAAATCTCTTCTGGCAATGGAATTTAAGATCAATTGACCCAATCCGGGAATATTGAATATCGCCTCCACGACCACAGCCCCTGTCACCAAAGTGCCGAATGTTTGTCCAATAACGGTCAGAATGGGCAGAAACGCGCTCCGAAACGCATGTTTGAACAGCACCTTCATTTCATGCAGGCCTTTGGATCTGGCTGTCTTGATGAAATTCAAATTCAGCACTTCCAGCATGGACGAACGGGTCATTCGCGTGATCAGGGCCGCCTGTATGGTCCCAAGCGAGATGCCGGGAAGAATCAGATACTTCATATGTTCCCAGAGCCCGCTGCTCAGCGGTTCATATCCAGCGACCGGCAGCCACTGCAGCTTGACGCCAACAAACAGCATGAGGAACAATCCCAGCAAAAAACTGGGTAAGGCCATGCCCAGCAAGGACATCCCCATCAGCGTATAATCTGCGATGGACCCTCGCTTGTAAGCAGCGATAATCCCGAAGGGAATCGCCAGTATAATTGCGATAACCTGCGCCAGAATGGCTAACGATAGCGTTGGGGTGATATGCTCCGCGATGGCTTCGCTAACCGGCTGATTCATGAAGATCGAATCTCCCAGATCCCCCTTGAATACGTTGGCTACCCAGCTCGTATACTGTTCAAGTATCGGGCGATCCAAGCCCAGGTCTTGATTCAGCTTCTGTATTTCCTCCTGCGACGCCTCCATGCCCAATATCGCCGCCGCCGGATCTCCTGGCGTAATGTGGATGATCAGAAAAATAGCGATGGTGACAACGGCCAGCACGGGAATCAGCGACAAAAGTCTTTTCGTAATATAAGCCAGCACTACAAATCCCTCATTTGTACATGGTCTATGAATCCAATTTCAAAAAAGGAAGGTGTTATCGAAGTTACTTCGGTAACTTGTAACACCCTCCATATATGCTTACTTCGCTACTTTGGCATTCCAGACCACCGGCGCTTCAAACAGCTCGAAGCCTTCAAGCTTCTTCGTTGTGGCGACGACGCCATTATAATGGCCGATCACGGTGGAGGAAGCAAATTCGTACAGGAAGCCCTGCAGCTTCTCCCATTCCTGCTTGGCAGCTTCCGGCGTGGCTGCACCGCGAATATCGATCAGTGCCTGCTTGACCGTTTCATTGTCGAGTCCGGCCCAATCCGGATTGACGGCCAGCAGCTGCGGCGGCGTAATCTGATAGCCCGTGCTCGCAACGAAAATGTCCCACTTGGAGCGGTCGTTCTTCGTTTCCAGGAACGTCGGGAAATCAAAGTTCTCCACTTTTACGTTCATGCCGATCTGACGAAGCTGCTCCTGAATGACCAATGTGGCCGTGTACATCTCGTTATAGTCCTTGGTCGTCAGCAGCGTGATTTCTTCGCCGTTATAACCGGCCTCTTGCAGCAGCTGCTTGGCCTTCTCCGGGTTCGACTGGTTGTAATATTCCGCTCCAGCTTCGGTTGACCATTGGACTTGGTTCGTATTCAGGTAACCCGGTGCCAAGGAGTATAAATCCGGCTTGGCAAAGCTCGCCAACATGATCTCATCATTATTGAACGCGGCGAGAATGGCCTGGCGAATCTTCACGTCCTGTAACAATCCCTCGCTGGTATTGAAAAATGCGGTCAGTGCACCGCCAGGGAACGAGAGCAAATCGATATTGTTGTCGGCAGCAAGCTCATCATAGCTTTCGATCGGAATGCTGTCCGCCACATCGTACTGTCCGGTCTTCACGCCTGCAATCCGCGTGGAGTGGTCCGTGACGAAATGGAAGTAAAGATTCTGGGTTGGAGCTTCTTTTCGCCCGTCAAATCCGCTCGGCTCCGTATTCGCCACCTGATAATAATCGTCGTTTCGCACCAAATGTATGTACTGATCCTGCTTCCATTCCTGGAATTTATAAGGCCCCGTACCGATGTACTCCTTGATCCCGTCAGCCGGCGCTGATTCTACAATCTCTTTCGGCATGATGGAAGGGAACTGCGCTTGCGATGCAATAAGAATCAACACATCCGACGTAGGCGATTCTACGGTCAGCTTCACGGTATACGTATCAACGGCTTCGAATTTAGCATTCGTCAGCAGCACCTTCGCACGAGACGAAGTCACCAGCCAGCGGTTCATCGAGGCTACTACATCCTCGGACGTCATCTCTTTCCCGTTGTGAAACTTCACGCCTTGGCGAAGGGCGAACGTATACGTTAAGCCATCCTCGCTTCGTTCGACGGACTCTGCCAGAGCAGGTACAGGCTCATAGTTTGCGTTCAGTGTGTACAGCTGCTCGAAGATGTTGCCTGCCGTATCCAGCGCAACCGCCGATACCGTCAAGGCCGTATCCAACGTAGGCGGCTGAGCCGTAAGCGCGATGTTCAGCTCGTCTTTGTACTCTTTCTGCTCGGCTTGCTTTTCACTTCCATTGTCTTCAGCTGCTCCCTCTGCAGCCTGATCGGAACCGCTGCCGCATGCCGCGATCAACAGCATCAGCACGATCGACGATAAGAGTAAACCTAACTTTCTGGCTTTCATTGTAATCCCCCCATGTAGTAGACATTTGCATATGGAATGTATGCATCATGCTCTGTCAAAACTCGTGAAACGAACGCACCCCTAAATTCTAAGTTATCTGGTAGGTTTAATAAGTTATGCACATACTAATGGATTCGGAATTTGCTGTCAATGCAATAATTGATCGTGCTAGAATTAATTTCCTGTTCACGAAAATTAATAGATTCAACATGCAAGGACTTCGTTCCTCTCCATGGCATCAACCGCCGCAGCCAGCCCTCCCGCTAAATATAAAAAAGCCCTGGTTCCGTCTTTCGAACCAAGGCTGCGTTTATTAAATGGCCGGAAAGCTTCGTAATATCTTTTCCTTACGCCCTTTCATATACCACTGTCCCCACGGATGGAGTTTGTCGAATGCTCCGCCGCAGGCATGGAACAGCTTGATATACCGACCCATTTCTCTCAGCTTCATGAAATACGGGATTTCTCGAAGCCATTTCTCCTCCAGATGATGCTCCAGACGGTATCCTTCCAGGAACGGGATCAGAAACCTGTCCGGGTCCGAATCGGCTCCTTCGGTTAAACCTGAGAAAAACGCGGTCACCGCAATGTCATCCACGAACCATGAATATCGGCTCGCATCAAAATCAATCAGACACAATGAATCCTCATGCACGAAAAAATTGCCGTAATGGAAATCCGCATGGATCAGTCCATAAGCGTCCTCAGCAACCGGAAGGTCCGATATATAATGGAACAATGCCTGATAACCAAGGGTGATCTCCTTCTCGGATGGCGGTAAATCAATACGCCGGACTTTTTCCGCCTCATCCGACCAATCAGGCCGTCTTGTGACGGGATCCAGATGGATGTACCCCTTGGTGATGCCGTGCATGCGCCCCATGAATTGGCCCATTCGCCTGTGTAAGCTCTCATCGGCATCGTTCTCCCCGACCGGACGCCCCTTGGCTTCCTCATAACAGACCGCCGTATAGTCATGATCCTCCGTCCGAATCCGCTCCGCAAGATTTCCTGCCGCCGAGTAGTGCGGCCTCGCAACGCAAACGCCGTTTCTCCCGAGAAACTCCACCCACTGCACCTCGCCTGCAATCTTTGCATACGGTTTATGGGACTCGTCGGTCAAGCGTACATACACGGTCTCCGCACCCTTACGATAAGAACAGACAAGGCTGTGTTCGGAAAAATGAGTCTGAAGTCGATCCCGCTCCAAGAGTCCGAACCTGCTTACAGCGGCGGCCATAAGTTCCCTTCTTCGTTCCATTTGCATCGCCTCCCTTCACCATCCGGGTGATCAAGCATTCATTGACCATTGATTTCTGCATATGGATAGCCGGCTCCTGCATTTAACTGCTACTACAAGAATATTTATCCTATTCCTCAGGCAATGTATAATTGTTATAACAGTTGAATAATATAATTAAGGGGGAAAACTTTATATGAGCAGGGTGAACGAAATGGAACGGAAAGTCACTAAGTTTGGCAACAGCCTGGGAATTACAATGACGGATGCCCTCAAACAGATTGGTTTAGAACTAGGCGATACAGTACAAATAGATGTTAATCAAACCGAAGGTGAGATCATCATTAAAAAAGCTAACAAAGTCTCCCTACCTGACGGCATCAGCCCTGATTTCTTAGATACTTTGTCTGAGATCATGAGCGAATACGACCAGACCCTAAAAGGGTTAAAAGATCGATGACCCCTATACGTTATCTAACCTCCCAAGAGGTTATCGCCATTAACGTCGCTATGATACAGAAATATAGTGTCGGCGAGCATATCGGTGTAAAGAATCCGCATTTGCTTGAGTCGGCCCTCCATCGGCCTCAATCGTCAGCTTTTGGAGAGGACGCCTATTTATCTATCTGGGAAAAGTCAGCTGCATTATTTGAATCACTGGGACAAAATCACCCATTTCAAAACGCCAATAAAAGAACCGCCTTCACGGCCCTTCTCCTATTTTTACGCTATAACGGATATCGATTTATCATGGATCAAAAACAAGCAGAGAATTTCACGGTCGATATGGTTAATCACAAATTCACCTTTCAAGAACTTACGTCCCTTATTAAAGAATATTCCATTGAAATAACGTAATAAAAAGCGACCCCTGGCGATTCTCAAGCGGATCCTGCTTAATTATTTGCGAGCCTAAGGCTTTGTCCATATAAAAAGAGTGTGCAGTCTCGTAACCGCACACTCTTTATTTGATGATGTCCCCGCCTACGTTACAGTCCCAGCTTCTGCCCCCGCTCCAAGCGCTGGATCTGCTGCTCGCCCGTTACCGCCAGCTCACTGAACTGGTGGATCGTCTCACGCATCCGCGGGAGAGCCTCCTGCTTATATGTGCTGATGGAATCAAGCGCTGACAGCACATCCGTGAACGCTTGCTTCAAGGTATCGACGGAAATGCTCGTTTCCAGCGATTGCTTGTGAATCGCCGCGCCCTGATCCTTCAGCATTTTGGAAGTGGCGCTGATCAGGTTGTTCGTGGTTTCGTTCAGCAGCTCGATTTTCTTCAGGACAATCTTCTGGTTGTACAGGGCACTAGCCACCGTGACCGAGATTTTCAGCGCCGTTACCGTTACGTTTCTCGCCCGATCCACGCCGCGAATTAATTCTTTGTTGTTCCGGATGACTACTTCAATAGCCATGATCCCCTGCTGGTTCACGACCAGCATCTGCTGCAGGTCCATCACGCGCTGGCGCAGCGGAAACAGCACCTCTTCAGTAATAAACCGGATTTTATCCTCCGACTCCTGCCGTATTTTAGCCGCCTCGACCTGGGATTCGATCTCTGCGTCCATGAGCATGCCCAGCTGAATTTCCTTTTGCAGCTTTTTGGTGAGCTCGCGGAGGGTTTGCTGTTCAATCTCCAGCGTGGTGTTGTCATTCTTTAATACGGTTTTTCCTTTATCAAGAGAAATGATGATGTCCGAAATGACGGCATCCGCCTTTTGAAACTTGGCAAAATATCGGCGCAGCGGGTTAAATACCATGCCCAGGAGCCCGCTTTTCGCAAAATCCACAACGCTCGGATCCAGATCCTTCAGCTGCAGCTGCAGCTCCGTTAACCCTTTAGCCACTTGACCGCCTTCATCCCCGGTTTTCGATAATCTCCCCACCTGAACCTGCAGGAGCGCATTCTTCTCCGAGGAGGATCTCATCGTGCTGATGCCAAAGCTTTCAATGGATTGCAGCACCTGTCTTCGCTTCTCGAGCGATTCAATATCCAGTTCCATGATGGCCTGCACATTGTTAGCCGCCAGCTCCTTCAACTGCGTGACTTCTTCCGGCTCAGGCTTCACCTGCTCCTCAATCGCCGTCTTGATCTCCTCGGGACTTATGACTTCCATCGTAAATGACAATATAACCCCTCCTCCAAGTTTCTTGTTAACTCTTATATCGCTTGTATTGATGCTACATCTGCACATTCAGCAGCTGGCTGATTTTGTATACGACATCATCGGTATCGGCGTTGATGCTGGCGGCTTCATTGATGCTGGAAATACTTTGAAGCGCCTGGATGTTCGCATTATAGCCAATCGTGTACACCGGGATTTTGTAGGCTTGGATCAGTTCCCGAATATCGTCAAGGGAGTGGCCAACGTTCGTCTCTCCGTCACTCAGCACAAAAATCAGAGGTTTCACGTCCGGATTCGCCGCCATCTCGTCCTGAAGCATCTTCATCGCCACCGCAATGCCGTCAAAGGTGGCGGTATTCCCGCTGGCTTCAAGACTGTTGATTGCCCCGACAAACATCGATTGCTGATTCAAGTCATATTTGCCGATCGGCAGATTAATCGTGACATCCGTGGAGTACGATACAAAGCCGATGCTGTTGTCCCGGCCCAAATATTTCTGTCCCGTCAACAGCGATTCCTTGAGGCGGTTTAACGGCTCACCGTCCATGCTCCCCGACACATCCGCCACAAACACGGCCGCAACCGGCTTGTTGCCGTCCTTCTTCTCCTTCCACAGCTTCTGGGCGGACGGCAGCAGGCTGCTGTCAACAACTTCAAGCTCGGATTGGTAATCATTCAGACCATTGAACCCTTTTTTGTCGGCCATCTTCTGGTATTTGTCCTGCTCGACAAACGCCGCGAATTTCTTAATGATCTCCAGCTTCTCCTGCGGCAATTTCCCGAGCGCATACAAAGGACTGTCATGCCTTACGCCAAACGGGGTAAAGACATAACCGCTCTTCATATCCGCCGCGTTGACATAGGTCTGATACTCCAGAACAAAGGCATCCAGCATACCGGACTTCGCCGCATCGCGCATCTGGATCGTGGTCGAAGCCGTGAAAGGGACGTTCGCCTGGAATTTTTCGAAACCCTGTACCGCTTTTTCACTAAGCAGATCCGAGCTGTCAAACGTTTTAAGGGCCGTGGTCAGAAAGTTAAGACCCGTCGAGCTGGCAAAAGGATCCGTATACCCCATCGCCAACTCATTATTCGATATCGCATCCGTCAGCGTCTTGACGTTCAAGGAGCCGTACTTCTCCACCAGCTCGTCGTATTTGGCCTTTCGGGTTACAACGCCGGTCACGTTCCCCGTGAGACGCTTGGATACTAGCTCGGCTTTAACGCCATATTCCTTAACCATCTCCCCCCACAGCTCATTGGAAGGGGTAAAAGCGTCCGGCACGTACTTCCCGGATGTTATGTAATCGGTTGCGGTTCCCGAAGCAATATTGCGGATCTTCACGGATACCGGCTGTCCGTTCACCACCGGCTTGGAGTTGTTGAACTCCGTTGCCACTTCATTCAGCCATCCGTCAATGCCCGGCCCTGCTTTCTCGGGAGAAGAAAATATTTCGACGTATAAGTCCGTTGTATTCTCAACCGAGATCGGGAATTTGGATATATCGGGCAGGGAGTCTGCTACGGCCACCGGGTCCAGATCGACTTGACCTTTTATCGGGTCCGCCGTCGTAACCATAATGTCCTTGTAGATTTTGTTGATTTTCTTAGCCGCGCCTTCCGAATCGACCTCGGCTTCGCTCTTGCCCAGGTTCGAGGTTAACGCGATCCCCGCGTACACCAGAACAAACACGACCACTGCAATGGCCACTAATACAACAAAGGCACTACCCTTGCTTCGCATAATCATCTCCCTCTCTTATTGCTTATATAGTTTGGTTTGTTTGATTAACATATCGATTTCCTTCATGCAGGGCATCTCCTCCACATCCCGGTAATCGGTGCTGCCAAGCAAGGAAATCTCCAGCAGCAGTTTATCGAGCTTGAGCATGATCTCCTCATTCGCCTCCAAATAACCGGTTACGTAAGCCAGATACTCTTGGTACAGAGCTGTTTTTTTCTGCGCCACCTTGCCGGATAGCTGGGAGGCTTTGGGCTGATCGGCCATGCGGGTGAAATCAGATGCGGCGAAGACGCCCAGCTTGTTCAGAATCCCCCGGATATTGAGATAGAATAGCTTCTCCACCTCATCGATGACCGCCATGAATTTCTTGTAACTGAGCTCCGTTTGTTCAAAACGCTGACCCAGGACATTCAGCAGCGCATTTCTCTTTTTCTCGATTCGTTCCAATTGGTCCAGGGCAAGGGCGATATCATTCTTCAGCACTTTCACGTTACGATAATGGTGAAGCGCGTCTATGTAATCCTCACGGGTCTGAATCGTTTGGATCGCCTTCGCAGCCGGAGGCTTGAATAACAAGACATAACTGCCATAAAAGAGTGCAAGAACACTGACAACCCATACGGTGATGACCAATGCCGACTGGAAGGCGCTGTCGCCGCCGATTTGGAATCCAAGCAGCCCGGGCGAGACCAGGACAATATTCACGATCGCGATAACCGCCATAAGCAGGAGCAGCTTCACGGATTTCGAGCCATTCAAGAATTAACACCTCCCCTACTCCTATAGAGCGATGACTGATTCGACCTATAACCGCCCTTTGAAACATCCGTAAAACATAGATACATAAGGATATAACACATACTACGTCTCAAATCGAAGTTAGATGCATTTTCCTCGCGCGATAGGCCTGCCGATTTTACAATCCACTCCAACTTTTGTATCCAGAACCTCACCTGGTCAAGACGTTCACACTTTCGTCGTGTGCCTTGAACGCCAGGTGCAGACGCAGAGAGTTGCTGGAAGAACAGGAGGCCGAGCTGAGGCAAGCTAGATCAGGGTAACTATAACAAAATCACATAAATAATCCAATGGTTCTGCTACAAAAGACGCAAAAAAAGTCCTTCAGGGATTGCCTGAAAGACTTCTATTTATTAAGAGAAGGGCTCGCCGGCTGAGTTCAGGACCCAGCCGAACTATTGATCATCCAAATCGCCCCCTGATGTAATCCTGCGTACGGGAATCCGCGGTGGGCAAGGAATGCATACTTGCTATCTGTAAGGCGGATTGAGTAAGGAAAAAAAGAAAATGCTTCTCGTATGACGGTAAAAGAGCCGCTGGAATCATCCAGGGCTCTGTTCCTTATTAAATCTTCTTGCTTAAAAAAATCTGTGTTGATTCAGAGTTGTTCCAACAAATTGAGCACAGCCTGAGCGCTTTCCGCACGGGTGGTCTTGGCTTGAGGCGTAAACGTGCCATTGGCATGCCCCTTCATTAAGCCAAGGGCAAGGGCTTCATTCACCTCTTGAAGTGCCCATGAAGAAATTTGCTTCCTATCCTTCAGATCCGGTGCTTCTGGCGAAGGAGAGGCGTTCCCCTTGGTTCCATATGCACGGTAGAGCATGACAGCCAGCTCCTCGCGTGTGATCGCCGCGTTCGGTGCGAACGTGCCCTTGCCTCTGCCGTTCACCAGCCCGTGCTGGTAAGCCGCCGCAACCGCCGAAGCATACCATGCATCGCCGTCCACATCCGTGAAGGCCGTGTCTTGCGTGCTTTCAAGGCCCAGGGCACGAACGAGCATCGCGGCAAATTGTGCACGAGTCAGCTGCTGATGCGGACTGAATATTGTATCGCCGGTGCCATTCACAATATGCTTGGCTGCCAGCTCATTTACCGCTTGCTCCGCCCAATGAACGGCAAGGTCGGCAAACGATTTGTCGTATTCCAGCACGGCGTAGTAGCTGAATTGACTGACTTCAGCCGTCAGCTGCCCGTTTACCGGCTTTCCGCCGGCATACTTCAATTGACCCATATCCGAGATGTGGTAGATGCCGGCCAGCTTGCCGTGAATGGCGCTGTCGACAGCAAAGCCAATCGTTACAGGTGTTATGAAATGCTCCAGCTTATATGCCTTGCCGTCTTTCGTACGGACGGAAAGACTCAAGTCATACATCTTGCTGCCTTGCTTCAATTTAGCCTTCTCGGCAATTGCTGCTTTGGCTATGAGTGAGGCAGCTGTCTGCGATCCAACCTGCTCCAGCTTAAACGAGATAACCGCATCCTTCGCCTGCTCGGCCGGTACGAGCTGTCGCAGCGCTTTGAGCAGTGCGGACGGAAGCTGTACCATCACGCCGTCCTGCTTCAGTTCCAGCGGCTTCGTCCCCAGGATGTCCCCTGCCGTCAGCGGCAGGAGAACTTCGATATCCTCGGCACCGAGTTGAATCGTCACCTTCTCTTGCCCGCCGCGCAGCGACTCTTCGTTAACGATCCGCTGACCCTGATTTGGCTTCGTTCCCGGATCGGTTGGCGGATTGCCGCCCGCTCCCCCGCCTCCGTTTCCACTGCCAGGGTTGCTGCCGCTGCCGCCGTCATCGATCTTCGCATTCATTTTAATCACAATGGCCGTCAGAGGCTCAAGCGTCATCGAGCCGGCGGTTAACGTGAAGCCGGACTTCGCTTTGACGCCGGTCGTGCCGGCTTCATCGTTATCGACCACCACCGTGCCGGAAGTCAGATCTTCATTAAGTGTCAACGTTCTCGACTGGTTGTCGGCATTAACGAACACATAATAATCGCCGGTTCCGTCCGTCGCTTTATTCTTATAGGCGATGACCAGATCCTGCGCTTTTACTTCGGGAATCTGCAGCAGCGTCACGTTCGAGTTCACCCTCGACTGATCGCCAAGGCGGAATGCATCGGACGACTTTCTCAACTGTATCAGTCCGGTCGTATATTCCCGCGTTTTGTTGTTCTCCGGATATTTGGCTTCATCCGTCGCTTTCTCCCAATCGAACATGTTGATGGCATCGGAGGAGTCGTAGGAATCATGGATGAAATAACCGAAACGGTTTCCTGCCTCATCCTCTAATTCGTGATATTTCTGCTCGGGTACCCCCGAGCCCAGCCATTGCTTGGTCCGCCCGTACTCCTGTCCTGCATGGAGAAACGCCGTTCCTTGCGAAGTCAAGGTGAGCAGGTTGCCCAGGCGAATGCGCTTATGGATCTCCAGGTCATTCGCTGCAATCGACGGGTCCTTTTTGATGGACTGCGCAATAATGTCGTACAGCGGCAAATTGTCATGGGCTTCAATATATTGAACGATGTCACCCGGATCATCTTCCTTCGTGTTGCTCGGCTGCGCCTTGATATTGTTGAAGATAGTCTGGATATCGCGTGCGCCGCCCGTAATGAATCGTGGCTCGCCTTCGTTGCCGAAGCCGGATTTCAGCTCGTTGCGGAACTCATCGGAGAAAACGCCGACGTTATCCGTTTTATCCATCCAATTCTGGTCTGCGCCCTTGCCTGCCAAGGAAGGATCCGACAGATGACCGCCGAAAGTGACCCAGCCCTCGCCGATAAACAGCGCTTTCGGGTTGATGGCTGCAGCCGCATCATAAGCGTTCTGCACGGCTTCGTAGGTGGCGTCACCCATCATGTCCCAGCGCATGCCGTCGATTTTGTATTCGTTGAACCAGTATTTTACGGAGTCCACCATCAGCTTCTCGGCCATCTTGTGGTTGGTCGCCAGATTGTTGCCGAAGCCGCCGATGAAATTGCCGTTGGCGTCCTGGAACGCATAATAGTTCGGCACGATATCATTCAAGAAATCGGCCTTGGCCATATGGGTGTAGACCACGTCCAATACGACGCCCATGTCCGCCTCGTGAATGGCATTAATCATCGCCTTCAGTTCTTTGATGCGAAGCTCGGGATCCGTTGGATCTTCAGAGTAAGCACCGTCAGGGGAGAAATAGCTGTGCGGGTCATACCCCCAGTTGTACTCATTGTCTTTGGCCGAATAATCCAGCTCCCTGTTCTTCATGGCCGCTTCGTCACCGTAATACCAAGCCATCACGGGCAGCAGCTGAACATGGGTGACGCCCAGGGACTTGATGTATTCGAGCTTCTCTTTGAACGCATCGTAGGATCCCCAAGTCGCGTTATGCAGGTCGTTCTCAATCGTCGGATCGGACGTGAAATCCCGGACGTGAATCTCCCAGATGATGGCGTCTTCCCGCTGCTCGTAGCCAGGAATGTCCGCAAAATCGAAGCCGGCGGGATCCGTTTGACTCAAATCGACAATCGCAGCTTTTCCGACGGTATCGCCGTCCGGTCCAACTTCGCCCTTGGTGTTCACTCTGAATTGCGCCATGGATTTGGCATATGGATCCAGCACGGTTTTCGTCACGCCGTTGTTGGTCACTTCGTATTGATAAAAGTATCCTCTAAAATCTTGGATGCCGAGGTCTCCCGGCTTCAACCGAACCGACCATACCCCTTTATCACCCTTTTGGAGAGCGACATTGCCGATAAACTGCGTGGCATCATCCTTGCCGTACACATTTGCGGTGACTTCGGTCGCCGTCGGTGCCCACAGCTTAAGCTCGGCTCCTCCAGCCTGATAAGTCGCCCCGAGGTCATCGCCGTCGTAAGCGTACATCTCATCCAGCATTCTCCAGCCGGTGGAGGCGGATACGGTTTTTCCGGCGTAGGTTACGCTTAGCGGTATCTGATCCAGCTGAAATGATGCCGATGCTTCGATGGTCGTGTTTCCGGTAACCTTCACGTTTTGAATGGCAACCGTATGGCCGTCCTTATTCTTAATCAGCAGCTCATTCTTCAGCGTATCTGCTTCCAAACCATCGGTCATGGTAAATCCGAGCTGGAGCCTTCCCGGAGCTAATACTTCGGCCGAGACCAACCCGGTAGGCACTTCCCGATACGGGGATGTGTAGACGGTGTTGTCGCCTTCTTGAATGAACAGATGCTGGTATCGATCCACCAGGGAGAAGCCCTTGTCACCTCCGTCTTTGCCGGCGTCTCCTTTGGCCGGATCCAGCACGAGGAAGTTAATCTTCTGGGCTCCCGGCTTCATCGGAATGTCCACATAAGCGCCATATCGGTCGGTTTGGCCTGAAGGGAACATGGTAGCCCCCGTCGGCCAGTCTTTCGAAGGCGCAGCGACATCCTCACCCCATATCCACAAACCGTACGGACCATAGTTCTGATCCTGCCGTTGATAGTGGATGCGCACGGTATCCGCAGGCAGGTCAACTGGCTCAAAGCTGTATACCGTATCGGAGCCCTCCTTGAGCCATACTTCGTTCATGTCCGGAGAGGCTAGGGTGAATTTCTTATCGCCGCCGTCTTTATTGCCGCTGAAACGATCGACAACGACGATGCCGACTTTTTGGGCGCCGTCCTTGAGCGGAATGTCGACGAAGGCCCCGTAGGCGTCCTGCTGCCCGCCAGGGAATGGCGTTGCGCCTGCCGGCCAATTGGCGGACGGGGATGCGACGTCATCGAATATCCACAGTCCGACGCTCCCGTAATTCGCGTCAGCCCGGTTGTAATGGACACGCAGATGGTTAGCCGGCACCGGCGTTCCCGGATCGGCGGGTACCGTGAAATGAGCGGCAACGCCGTGATTGGCCGCATCGTAGCTGAACGTAACCTTAACGTCCTGCGGCAGCTGAAGCGCCTCCCGATTAGCGGGGTGAACCGGACTT
The DNA here is from genome assembly GCF_049893405.1 of Paenibacillus sp. Dod16. Lineage (NCBI taxonomy): Bacteria > Bacillati > Bacillota > Bacilli > Caryophanales > Paenibacillaceae > Paenibacillus > Paenibacillus sp. Dod16. The sequence goes on along the minus strand of NZ_JBNDYG010000014.1, from coordinate 5,054 downwards.
GCCGCATCGCTGCCCAAAGCGATTTGGTACTCATGATCCCCCTCGTACACGTCGGCCGTCACCGTGTATACATGGTCATAATCGGAATCCTGCATGATCAATCTCGCATCCGCAGGCGACCAGTCGGCCGCTTCGCCGATGCCCGATTGGAAGCTGCCGATCACTCGGGGAAGCTGATCCGCCTCGATCGGAGCGTAGTATGTAGAATCCGCGATCCGGTGAGTCCCATGATTGTAATAAAAGGTAACCTGGGAATCTTGAGCGAGCGTTATGAGGATGTTGCCGTCCTTGTCCGCTCCGCTGGGATTGGAATAATGGGCGGAGCCGTAATTCTCGTCCCACTTGCCGTCGATCGCGATCTTGTATTCGTACGATCCCGCGGGCAAGCTGCCGGTGAACCTGTATTCTCCGTTCCCCATATCGTGCATGGTTGTCGCGGCGGCAGCCGGATCCCAATCCGCGCTATGGCCTAATTCAGATTGCAAAGTCCCCACCAGCGTAACCTGGCTTGGCGCGCTATTGGCATCGGCCGTTGATGGCGGAATGCCGAGCATGGAGAAAATCAGCGAAACAATCATCATGATGGACCACGTCCGTTTGCTTGAAACCGTCATTCTCATGAAACAAATAGCCTCCTTCTGTTCTTGGATTAGGTACAGCTGATACGATGTTGATGCCAATAAATGCGCAAACGCTTGCATAAACAGCTTTGAGCTCCCATCAAGTAAAGTACGACAATTACTGACAAGAGTTAGAGAATATGTTCGAAATATAGAATGAAACAAATATAGATGAAAGCGATTAAAATGGAAACGTTTGCATCATTTATTGTAGTATCGAGGTTCCTTCTCGTCAACCACATTTTGACCTGTTTTTTATCATGAATTTTGCGGCTCAAGCGGGGATCGCAAACTTAGGATTGATTTCCCGCGAGGATTCCCATAACATTAAACATTATAATGATATAATGTTTAATGTTCGCAAAATCATGGATGCAGGGGGAATTCATATGGAATTTCGTTTCGAGGGCGCTGTTACGGATGTTATGCCAGGCATTCAGCTGCTGCTGGATGAGCTTGGCGTCGAGTTTGGGGATAACGGCATCCCCGTTGAGGTAGCCTTGTCCGATGGCGATCTGGAGGTCGGCAGGGACCGAGACCACGCCTATATTCGTTTCGGAAGAAAACATCAATTTTTCCGGGGACTCGGCCTGCTGGTTCAACACAGCCGCCAAAGCGATTCGTTCCACCTTCACGAACGTCAGCAATTTGACCAGATCGGCCCGATGTTCGACCTGTCCCGCAACGCTGTGCTGACCGTGGACAGCTTCAAGCTCATGCTGAACAAGATGGCCCTGATGGGGATGAACAGCGTGATGCTGTACATGGAGGATACTTATGAGATCAAAGACGAGCCGTATTTCGGTTATATGCGCGGTCGCTACACGCAGGCGGAGCTGAAAAAGATGGACGATTATGCCGATCAATTCGGCATCGAGGCTTTTCCAAGCATCCAAACCTTGGCGCACCTGGAGGAGTTTCTGAAGTGGGAGCCCATCAAGCATTACCGAGATACGAAGGGGGCCCTGCTCGTCGGCAGCGAGCAGACCGATTCCCTGATTGAACGGATGATCGAGGCCGCCAGCGCTCCGTTCCGCAGCAACAAGATTCATATCGGGATGGACGAAGCGGAGGAGCTCGGACGGGGTAAATATTTGGATCACAACGGTTATGTGAGCCGTTTCGACATCATGATCGCCCATCTGGACAAAGTCCTGGCTGCCGTCCGCAAGCGCGGCCTGAAGCCGATGATGTGGAGCGACATGTTCCTGAAGCTCGCTGCCGGTGGAGGCGGCGATGCGGCGTATTACGACAAGGACACCTCGATTCCGGAGGATATGGCCCGCCGCATCCCGAAGGATGTCGACATGGTTTACTGGGACTATACCCACATGGAGCCGGAGGACTATGAGAAGCTGATCGCCAATCACCGCCCGCTGGGCTGCAACCTCGTGTTTGCGGGAGCCGTCTGGATCTTCAACACATTCGGCGTCAACTACGGGTTGTCCCTGAACGCTTCGAATGTTGCGCTTCAAGTGTGCAAGCAGGAAGGAATCCGTGAGGTATACGCCACGATGTGGGGCGACGACGGCAACGAAGGAAATCCGTTCGCGGCGCTGCTCGGTCTGCAGCTTTATGCTGAGCATGCCTATTCGGAACAGAAGCCTTCCCCGGCTCGCTTGGCGGAACGGGTGAAATTCTGTACGGGCATCGACATGGAGGCGTTCCTCCTGCTGAAGGATCTGGACGAGATTCCCGGCCAGGAGCCAAACAACGCCAAGCAGAGCAACCCGTCCAAATTTTTGCTGTATCAGGATGTGCTCCTCGGGATGTTCGACAAACAGATCGAAGGCCTGGACCTCTCGAACCACTATGCCGAGCTGGAGCAAAACCTGCGCGCGAAGCGCGATAGCACGGCCGAGCTGGACTATCTGTTTGAGATGCCGGAGAAGCTGAGCGCCGTCCTCAAACGCAAGAGCGAAATCGGCATTCTGCTGAAGCTAGCCTATGATGCCAAGGACGCCGATACCTTAAGGCATATGGCCAAGAACGTGCTCCCTGCCATCTCCAAAGCCGTTCAAGAGCTGCGCATTGCCCACCGCACGCAGTGGCACCGGATGTTCAAGCCCTTTGGCTGGGAGGTCATCGACATCCGTTATGGCGGCGTCATCACTCGCCTGGACACAGCATCGTTCCGCATTCTGGAATACGTGGAAGGACGGACGGCACGGATCGAGGAGCTTGAGCAGGAACGGCTGGTGTTCAGCACGACCAACCGCGACAATCACAAGGGAGTCGGCTGGTGCAGCCATTATTACCGCATGGCTTCGCCAAACGTGTTCTACCATGTGCTGAATCCTTTTTAAGGATCAAAGCTGCTTTTCAGCTCATACCATTCATCCCAAACAAAAAGAGCCCCGGTTGCCGGGACTCTTTTTACATTTATCGCTGAGGCATAGATGATATGCTCTATTCACGCTCAGGATTCGTGACGCTGCACTTCCTCATACCAGTCTCGCACATCCCGGCTAAGCCGTTCCACGATCTCGGGGTAACGGTCCGCCAGGTTGGTGCGCTCCCCGGGATCCCTGGACAGATCGGACAGATGAACCTGATCGGAAACCACGCGGTCGAAATCGAGCTTCCCGTTCAGCACCAGCTTCCAATCCCCTTCCCGGACAGCCAGTTGGCCTTGATACTCCCAGAACAATTGCTTATGCGGCGACGGCTCGCGCATCAGCAGCATCTCCTTCAGGCTGCTTCCGTCCAGCGCAACGCCTTGAAGCGGTCCTGCCGCCGGATCGACGCCGGCCAGATCCAAAAAAGTCGGTGCGATGTCCATCATGGCCGCCACCTCATCGCGCACTTGCCCGCCTTCCCAACCGCTCGGCCAGCTCAATATGGCAGGTTCGCGGATTCCGCCTTCGAACAGGCTTGCTTTATGCCCCCGGAAGATCCCCGCGCTTCCCCCGTAATATACGTCTTCCGTTCCGTCCAGCCAGTTCCGGCTCTCGGAGGACGGTCCGTTATCGCTGGAGAAGAAAATGACCGTATCCTCGTAACAGCCAGCTTCCTTCAGGGCCTTCACGATCTCCCCGACGCCGTCGTCCACCGCGGCAATCATGGCGGCCATGACCTGCCGATCCCAAGGCAAATGCGCGAACCGGTCCATATATTCCTGCGGCGCATGCATCGGGTAGTGCGGCGCATTGTACGACGCAAACAAGAAGAACGGAGCTTCCTGCTCCCGCGACCGCTGAATGAAATCTACCGATCGTTCCGTGATCAGCTCGGTCATGTATCGGCCGTTCTCCCAAACCTCCGTTTCGTTCTCCCATAGGTCATGCAGGGGGTTGACGCCATGGGCTTGGCCCCAGTAAAAAATGTGCGAGTAAAAATCGACGCAGCCTGCCTTGAATCCGAAAAACTCATCAAATCCATGCGCATTCGGGCTGGTTTCCTCGGACAAGCCCAAATGCCATTTTCCATACAGCGCCGACCTGTACCCGGCAGGCTTGAGCGCCTTGGCCAACGTCACCTCGTCGGCAGACAGTCCATGCGAACCGCGCTTCGCCCCCAGAATCTCGTCGACTCCCGCTCGGGCCGGGTACTTGCCCGTTAATAAAGAGGCTCGTGACGGAGAGCAGACCGGGGAATTCGAATACCAATTCGTAAAACGAATGCCTTCGTCAGCCAACCCGTCCAGATGCGGGGTTTTCACGGTGTCCGAACCGTAGCATCCAAGATCCCCATAGCCTAAGTCATCGCAATAAATCACGATAAAATTCGGTTGTTTCATATCTCCATTCACCTCTACTATGCTCGACTTGTTCCTCATCATCGTACCTTTTGGCGGACGAATACGGAATGCTCCATCCTTGCAATCGTTATACAATATGTTGCATCATAGCAGTAACAAAAGAATTGATCACTATAGGTGGAAGGAGGACACATGAGTTTAACAGTGAATCAGCGGCCATCCCGAGAAGAATACTTTAACAACCCGGCTCACTTTGAGACTCAACTGGGATTATGGATATTCAAATCCGGATCCCACCCCTTTTTCACGGAAAAAGTCGATCCCCGGTCGGTCGAATTTTATAGTATACATTTCGTTGCCAGCGGCAAGGTGCGGTTCGGATGGGACGGCAGCAGCATCTCCCTGTCGGAAGGCGATCTCTTCTGCCTCTTCCCCGGCTCGGTCTATACATATGTCGAGGACTGCGACGAGCCGTCTACCATGATCACCTGGACGGCCTTTATGGGCGAGTTGATGCCGTCCATATTGAAGCATGTCGATTTATGTCCGGAACGGCCCTATCGTCAAAATGCCTTCAGGGACGATGCCTTGGCTGTCATCACGGACATTCAGCGATTGCTCCGGCAGCCCCAGCAGGACCATAGCCTTCAGCTGATGTCGCTGGGATTCCAGTTGATTCACAGCATCGATCCCAACCGGGACCAGCGCCTTCCCGCTGCTACGGCTGCTTCGGA
>NZ_JBNDYG010000013.1:6225-102911 GCF_049893405.1 Paenibacillus sp. Dod16 | reverse complement strand
ACGGCTTCTTTCTTCGTTTCTTCGCTATATCGATTAAAGGTTTGGCCTTTCTTCGCTGACATAACAAAAATCCCCTCCGGTATCCAGTATTTGAGTTCATTGTAACATGTCCTCTTTTTTCACTGTCTACCATGAGGGGATAATACCAACTGCTCCTGCAGCCGTACGCTCTTAACTTGTTGCGGATGGTCTTTACGCCCCAAGCCGCAGCAAAAACAATTCAATGCCCAGCACCTTATCCACGGCCCCGGTCTTCATCTGGTAATCCAGATTCGCCAGGTGGTTCAGTATGCCTTCAAGGCGAGCTGTCTCAAACTTTCGGGCTTGCTCGCCCGCAATCTTCACCGCATAGGGATGCAATCCGATCTGGGAAGCAATTTGCTGCTGTGAGTAGCTCTGGGTGGATAAAGTCTTCACCTGCAGAATAATCCGGAACTGTCTGGTAATCAGCGCAGCAATCTTGATCGGCTCCTCGCGCTGCTTCAGCAGTTCGTAATAAATTCCGAGCGCCTTGTCCAATCGAAGATTCGCAATATCCTCTACAAGCGCAAATACATTCTGTTCCGTACTGCGCGCCACCAGCATATCCACGGTTGCGACATCAATCACACCGCCAGCGCCAGCATATAAGCACAGCTTTTCGATCTCACCTGATAATGCCTGAAGGCTGGTTCCCGCATTTCGCACGATCGCTTCCGCCGCACCTTCCCGCAACGTGCAGTCGCTTTTCTTTACCTGCTTGTCCACCCAGCGAAGCAAATCCTCCCCGCCCAAAGGCATGAAGGACAAAGCAACCCCCGATTTCTTGACTGCCTTGACTACCTTCTTCCGTTCATCCAGCTTTTCTTGTCCAACCATAAAGACAATCACACTATAATCAGCAGGATTGGTCAAATAGTCCAGCAAAGCCTCTGGACGATGATCCACTTTCCCGTTATCTTTTGCTGCGGTAAAAAAAGCCGTATCCCTGACCATGATCAGTTTTTTTTGAACCATAAAAGGAACCGTCTCCGCTTCTTCAATAACGGTTTGAATCGGAACTTCCCCTAAATCCATATGAACGAGGGCAAAATCACGGTCTTCTTTCGGGATTAGCTGGGCTTCCAGAAATTCGGCGAATTCCTTCATTTGAAATTTCTCGCTGCCATACAACAAATAGACGGCAGACACCTCTCCCTGCTTAACCGCCTTGGCCGCCGCTTTGGCATCCATCGGCGTCCCCCCTTTCTACTCTGTACACTATACCAAAAAAGTGTGCCTGAATGCGAGACGACAAGATAAAAATGCAATCGTCCGCACGAAAACAAAGAGACCTCGGCTTTGGCAGCGGAAAGGTCCCTTCGTCCCAACACATCTATATAAACGCCGGCAAGTATGCTCTAGAAACACCTCGCCGCCGGTCATACGACGGTAGTTGGTATCATGCTCTCTCTAATATATAGTGTATTCATATCTCCCGGCATTGGTGCACCGATTGTATATATCTCTGAACATCTCTATGATTTAGGCTGCTTCTGCCCCGTAGATGCCGGTGGCGGGGACTTCTCAATGGAATAGACGGATTCAACCAATTCGTTATCGGTCTGCACCTTATACTTGAACGTTAAGCCATCCTCGGACCATTGACCGGATACCCAGCTTCCGCCGAGCGGAATTGTCTCAACCGTTTCAACCGCATCAGGCGAAGTTTGGCTTCCCGATGGCAGACGATAGATAATCAGATGATCGGCCTCGAGCGAGGCTCGGTAGAGACCGTCCGGGGACGACCACTGTTCCGGCACCATCGCCAGTCCTTGGTACGATCCGGATGACCTGTCGGATGATTCGGCGCTTTCCATGACCGCATCACCGGCAGGATCGCTAATTGGAGGCAGCATCTCAGACGTGGTATCCGGTTCCGTAGGTGACGTCTGGACATCCATGGTTTCAGAACTCTGCTCAGGTTCATTCGCCGGAGGGTCAGACGGACTTCCGGTATCGGTTTTTGGCACCTCATTGTTGCTCGTTGCAGGTTGGTCTGGCGCTTGGGGTTCCCCAACATCTTTCATCTGAACCGGTTTATCGGGTGCTGTAACATCTTTACTGGTGCCATCAGCCGCATCCGATGGCTCCTGTGTTGCCTTCGTATCATTCGAGGCAGGGTCGGAATTGGCTTCCGGTGACGATTCCGATGGCGAACTCCGCAGACTTGCGGATGAATCGTTCCCATCATTCGATTCGCCACCCGTCTCCGTGCCGCCTTCGGCGGCAAACGGCTGAGCCATTTCCTGATTCTGCGTGGCAGCCGATTCGTCATTCGCCCCGGCACTGGTCGTGCTAGCCTCTTCGTATGGAAGCTCCGCATCGGATAACATCTTCGGTTCATTATTAAAAATCGCTACGCCGAGAATAAGTWCAGCCGCGGCGGCCCCGATAGCAGTTCTACCGCCAATCGTGCTCCACCAGCTGCCCGCACGTCGCGGACGCCGCATTTCCGGCATCATTTCGGCTGGCTCCTGGCTTTTCAGTGCTGGAGGTACGACAAGGTTCTGGCGATCACGGTCAATGGCATCCAGTCTAGGCATGATAGCGTCTACCAGACTGACAGGCGGGGTTACGGCCGGAAGATCCTCAAGCTCTCTGTTCAATGATTTCAATATATTAAAGGTCTCCGCACACATGGGGCACACGGCAATATGCTGATACATTTGGGCCGTCTCCTCCGAAGTGAGATCCCGGTCCAAATACCGGTGCATACGTTCCACCACCTCTTGGCAATTCATCCTGATACACCACCTTTCTGATGCTCTTGGAGCATATTCTGCAGCTGCTGCCTGGCCCTGAACAAATAGGATTTTACCGTATTGAGCGGGAGGTTCAGACAATCAGCAATTTCGTTGTAGGATAGATCCTGCAAATACCTTAAGACAATGACCGTACGATGATGGTCCGGCAGTTGATTAATGGCTTCCTGAATATCCTGAGCCAGATATCCCGACATCACTTCCCGTTCTACATCGAGATTATCCCGAAACACCAGATCATGTTCATCGATGGAAACCGTCGGCTTTGTCCTGCGGAATTTATCAATGCATATGTTGGTGACAATCCGTTGGACCCAAGTTTTGAACTGAGCCTTCTCCTCGTAGGAGTTAATCTTCGTATATACACGTATAAGTGCTTCCTGGGCTGCATCCATAGCATCCTGTTCATTGTTTAAAATGTAATAAGCAGTTCGGTAAACATGTTGCTCAATTTCTCGCAATAGGGTGATTAGAGCGTCGCGATCGCCCGATTGAGCGGCTCTTATGAGTCCCTGCTCCACCACAGTGGATCCCCCTCTCCCTGCATACATACAGACGGATAAAATTAAAAAAATGTTGCAGTATGTAACCTATTATTTTTTTAGGAAACTTCATCTAACTATACCAAATATAAAGATTATAGTCACCGCTGCATTTTTCCTATTAAAGATCTTACTACGAATTGATGTCCCAAGGACAGCGGGCTGTTTATTCAAGGAAGCTTCGTACGCGTGTCAATATGTCCATCCTTGATCCTCATCTGTATTTCACCGTGAAGATTGGTCTGATAGATGAGATTCGTGGAACGTTCCAACCGTCCTACCACATCCGGATGAGGGTGGCCGTACATATTGTTGACACCAGCGGAAATAACCGCTGCCTTCGGCTTCCATGCATTCAGCCATAGCGCGGATGTCGAGGTTTTGCTGCCGTGATGGGCAACCTTCATGACATCGATGCGGTCACCGGCAGCAGCAAGCAGTGAAATGATATCATCTTGTGAAGAACGTTCCTCTAGATACAACAATATTTTATGTTCGGCAGCTTGGTCTGTGTCACCCGTAAACAGGATCCGGCTGCCGTTCATTTGAAGGACAAATACTAGTGAAGCATGATTCTGCTCCTTAATCAACGGTAATGGTTTTATGGTTTCTCCACTTTCTGGGAAAATAGGCGCTAGAAATTGGATTTCCGTATGGCTGTCAAGCTTCCATACTTCCCGATCCACTCCAGCCTCGTATATGGGAATGCGCTGCTGTACGGCGGTTAACATCAGCTTCCGGAAGGAAGCGGAGTCAGTCAAGGTCCCGTTAAACACAACTGATTTTACCGGGATTTCCTGCAAAACAGCTTGAAGACCGCCTATATGATCCTGGTCTCCATGGGACATGATGACAGCCTCAAGCTGGTGCACGCCCCTTTTTTTCAACAGCGGAACCACCACCTTCGCTCCCACCTCATACGGGGCCTTCCTTTCCTTCCAAGCATCCTTTTCCCTACGAAAATTCACCGTTCCACCACCGTCAATGAGAATATGCTTGCCCTCAGGTGTTGTTACCAGGATCGAATCCCCTTGTCCTACATCCAGAAACTGCACGAGTCCCGCTCCGTGCATCGATGGAGATTGATAGCCGCCGTACAGTAAAAAAACCAAAGCTGCGGACAGCAGGACGATCGCGGCTCTCGCTGCATAGCGTTCAATATAATCACTGGCGCGAAAAAAACCTCTCCATCGCAACGCACCGGCCCATTGATCCACGAGCGGAAACATGCCGGTTGCCCCAGACAAATCTCTTTTACTATCCAAGGATTCGCGTCCTTCCAATGGAACGGTATCGTCCGCCCCGCTCCGCTCTCCTTCGCCATTTTCGGATCTCATCTTCAGAATGGAGAGCAGCGAATACAGCACAACAAAATAACATAAGATCCAGGCTAACGACGGGGACGGCCACAACGTCATCAAAGCGGATGAACCATTCATCCATTCAACGACACGGAACGTCATTTGGTTTAACCATTCGGTCACAGCTGCCAACCAGCCAGCTCCGCGCATCCATACCCACCCCATCAGCAAAGACACCATTCCTAACGGAAGAACGACAAGGCTAATCACCGGAACCAGGATCAAATTGGCGAAGACAGATATCAGCGACACCTGGTTAAAATAATAAATGGTTAGGGGAAAGGAGATCAGCTGCGCTACGACCGTGATTCCAACGGTTCCCGCAAGCCAGCGGGGCAAGAATGACAGGAGCGGCATCAGCTTCGGTACGAAGATCATCAAGCCTGCCGTTACGATGAATGACAGCTGAAAGCTGACGTTCACGAGAAAATACGGGTTCCACAGCAGCATGACGAGCGCGGCAACACTAAGAATATGCAGTCCATCCTTCAAAAGTCGCCGCCGTGCGGCATACAAACCGATCATCCCCATGATGCCGGCACGGATAATAGAAGGACTTGCCCCAGTAAGCAGGACATAAACGGGAATCAGCCACATAACCACAGTCAGCGAGGTCTCCCTCGTCATTCGAAGGGTTGTGCATACGAATAAGAGGCATCCCACAATCACTGCCACATGCATGCCTGATATCGCAAGAATGTGAGTCAATCCCAAACGCGAGAACTCCATAAACGTATCGGGATCCAAATCATCCTGATTGCCAATCACAAGTCCCTTCATATACCCTGCATGGATTCCGCCATACAATTGATCCAGCTTGCCCCCGAGCTTATGCCGAACGGCATCCGTCCATCTTAGAATATGACTTACATTCCAGCTGTCAGGCGAGGTGACCTTCGCTAGGTCAGAGCCCTTCACTTTGATCATCCAATGAATCTTCTGGGTTCGCAAATATTGAGCATAATTAAATCCGTCAAAATTGCGAGCTTCTCCAGGTTTTTGCAGCTCTCCGGTCAGCTCTATGCGGTCCCCGCTGCCATCGCTGAACTATCTCCAGCTCCTTTTTGTCCATTAGTTTCACTTGAACCCTGACGATATCATCCGTCTTCAGCAAGGTGCCGTTATCCGGATTCGCTTGTTTTTGGGACTCTGGAGGCTTTGTTAGCTTGAGATCAGCTTGATGTAGGGCAACATTGAAATCCGCGCGGTCGCCATCCACTTCTATTGGGGTTGTGATTACACCAAAGGCAGTAACAGGAACAGCGTCCGTCGATGTCTCCCCTGAGAGGACCGGCTCAAAATCACTTACATTGGCCGCGTCATGCCATTCCCAGTAAGTACCCGACATGCACAAGGAGAACAGCATGCAGAGCGTAAAAAGCCGCCCTGCCCCAGCCCAATGACATACAGCAAACAGGATGAGAATCAGCCCGGCTGCAATCATGGCCAGCCTCCATCCGTCGTACAGGCATGCAGCACCGCTGCCGATTACCCACATCACGGTAAACACAAGTAATGGCCTTCGCTTCATGATTCCAACAAATCCCTTCATCATTAAATAAAAAAGGACCCTTGCCTGCATATCGCAGTCAAAGGTCCTTCCTCTGTGACTTTCTATTCATTTTGTTCCGTAACCTTATCCATGAATCATTCCGCTACCGTCATCAAGGTTTCGCGCGGCGGCTCATACGCTTCAAGCTGCCGGAACAAAATCCCCTTCTGTTCCATCATGCGGGACACCTTGCCCGAATCCTTCGGATAAGGACGGTGGAACACAACCTCGACAATGCCGCTGTTGGCAAGCATATTCGCACAGGTCCAGCAGGGCTCATCCGTCACGTACACCGTGCTGCCTTCCCGATCGATCCGGTCCGTGAATAACAGCAGATTCTGCTCGGCATGAATCGTCCGGATGCAGCGCTGTTTCTTCACCATGCTCTCCTTGCCGTCCTGCACGACCAGTTCATAATCCTCGGCGATCATACAGCCCGCTTCCGAGCAATCAGGCACCCCCATCGGCGCGCCGTTATAAGCCGTCCCGAGCAGCTTCTTCCCCTGCACCAGCACCGCCCCGACATGACGTCGCGGGCATTGGGAGCGGGTTGAAACCATAAAGGCAATATCCATGAAATAAGTATCCCAATCTTTACGTTGATCTGCACTCATCATCTGTCACCTGTTCCTTATCAATATCGCCTTTATTGTAGCACATAGCTAAAGTCCAACGTAAGGCTTCATCTTCTCCAGCATTTTGGGCCCGATGCCCTTTACGTTCATCAAGTCGGCCTGACTTTTAAATGGACCGAACTGATTCCGATAATCGATAATGGCCTTGGCCTTCGCTTCGCCAATGCCAGGCAGCTCCATAAGCGTTGCAGCATCCGCCGTGTTGACATTAATCAATCTGGATGGATCCGTAGCTGCTGGTGACTGCGCTGCACCATTAACAGGAGTTTGTTGCTGTAAATGCTGAGTGACACCTTCAACCTGAGGCGGTACAAGGGGCGAAGAAGGTTGACCAGAAGCCGAAGACGATGCCGTATGGTCTGCTATACCGCTCCCTGCCGCTCCTTGGTCTTGGTCTGGCATGGAGTCCTTCACATTACTGGCAGGCTCGATCTGCCCCGCCTGCGTGCTCTTTGCAGCAGTCTTCGAATCCGTTCCGGCTCCAGACGGTTCCACATCCTTCTGCCGGGAATCAGCCCCGGACGTCTTCACACCCGCATTCTCTTCGGCCGCAAGCACCTGCTCCAGCTGATCGTTCAGCGGCTGCCAGCCCTCGATCCCCTGATCAACACCGCCGGCAAACAAGATGAACCCGCAGCCCGCAATCGTTGCGGCAAGACTCCAACCTAAAGATATCCTTTTCATCGATTGACCTCTCCTTAACATTAAAGTTCATTTTGTACAAACTCAGGAATATTCTTCGGTTTCCCCACCGAAATCGCAGGAAAAACCGTCATGAATCGGCATCTTCCCCGCATACATTAAACGTAAGGACGGTACATTTCTGCCGTAAAGCGCGAAAGGAGGGAACATACACATGAAGGTCGGTTTTATCGGTACGGGCAGCATGGGTAGTCTGTTGATCGATGCCTTCATTCAATCGGGCGCACTCCTGCCTGAGCAGATTCGGGTCAGCAACCGAAGTCCTGAAAAGCCGATGCAGCTGGCAAAACGTCATCCCGGTCTGACGGTATGCAGCTGTAACACGGAGACGGCTTCTCAGAGCGACCTGCTATTCCTATGTATAAAGCCGCTTGAATTCAAATCTGTCATCAGCGAAATCAAAGATCGGCTTGAAGTCCGGCAAATCGCCATATCCATCACGAGTCCGGTCCAACTGATCCATCTGGAATCATCGCTGCCCTGCAAGGTGGCGAAAATCATACCGAGCATCACCAACCTAACCGGAGGCGGAGCATCGTTATGCATGTACGGTTCCCGAATAAAAGAAGAAGACAGGCAGCTTATAGAAAGCCTCCTGTCTTATATCAGCAGGCCGCTCGAGATACTGGAATCGCACACGCGAATCACTTCCGATTTCTCCAGCTGCGGACCTGCTTTTTTAAGTTTATTCATGGAAAAATGGATCGACGCTGCCGTTGAAATGACCGGAATCGACCGCAGAACCCTTAATGCATTAGCCGGAGAAATGCTGCTTGGCACCGGCAAGCTGTTAACGGAGGAGGGCTTCTCCCCCGAACAGCTGCAAGAACGGGTTGCGGTTCCCGGAGGCATCACGGCTCAGGCTTTGGCACTGCTGGATTCTAACCTGAACGGATTGTTCTACCAATTGATCCAAACCACACACGACAAGTATGAGGAGGATTTGGCAAAACTGGATGCTGCCTTCGGTTTTACGATTAACCGGCCACGATATTGACCAGTTTGCCCGGTACGGCAATGACTTTGCGAATACTCTTTCCTTCCAGCGCCTGCTTGACATTCGGAAGGGAGAGGCTATGTTGTTGCATGGCTTCTTGGTCCATGTCTTTCGAGATTTTGGCACGTTCTACGATTTTGCCGTTAACTTGAACGACAATCTCCACTTCGGCCTCTACAGTCCAAGCCTCGTCATACTCCGGCCATGGCACGTAGGTTACGCTCTCCGTGTAGCCTAAACGGCTCCACAGCTCTTCAGCCAGGTGAGGGGCCAGCGGGGAAAGCAGCTGCACGAAGTTCTCCATCGCTTTGCGCGGAAGCTCTTCCGTCTTGTATCCCTCGTTGATGAATACCATCAGCTGGCTGATCGCTGTGTTAAAGCGCATATGTTCAAAGTCTTCGGTCACTTTCTTAATCGTTTTGTGCAGTGTACGTCTGAAATCATCCGTACCCTCGCCTTCCACGATTTTAGGGTTCAATTGACCGTCGTCCCCGATAAACAGGCGCCATACGCGGGAGAGGAAACGAAACGTTCCTTCAACGCCGTTGGTGTTCCATGGCTTGGTTGCTTCCAGCGGCCCCATGAACATCTCGTACACACGCAGCGTGTCGGCTCCGTATTCGTTAACAATATCATCCGGATTGATGACATTGCCGCGGGATTTACTCATTTTTTCATTATTGTTGCCCAGGATCATACCCTGATTGACCAGCTTCTGGAAAGGCTCCTTCGTATCGACAACGCCCAGGTCATACAATACTTTGTGCCAGAAGCGAGCATACAGCAAATGAAGCACCGCATGCTCCACACCACCGATGTACAGGTCAACCGGCAGCCATTCCTTCTGCTTCTCCTTGGAGCACAATTCATCATTATTGCGTGGATCGATATAACGCAGGTAATACCAGCAGCTGCCTGCCCATTGCGGCATCGTATTCGTCTCGCGGCGGGCTTTCATGCCGGTTTCGGGATCTACCGTTTCCACCCACTCCGTAACGTTAGCCAGCGGTGATTCGCCGGTACCGGATGGTTTAATCTGATCCACATCCGGCAGCAGCAATGGAAGCTGATCCTCAGGCACGGTCTTCATCGTTCCGTCTTCCAGATGCAGAATCGGAATCGGCTCACCCCAGTAGCGTTGACGGCTGAACAGCCAGTCGCGCAGACGGTAAGTTACCTTCTTCTTGCCCTTGCCCTCTTGCTCCAGCCATTCATTCATCGCCTGGATAGCCTCTTCATTGTCCAACCCGTTCAGGAAGCCGGAATTCACATGCGCGCCACTGCCGCTGTATGCTTCCTCCTCGACATTTCCACCCTGAACGACTTCAATAATCGGAAGACCGAATTGCTTCGCAAACTCCCAGTCACGGCTGTCATGACCCGGAACCGCCATAATGGCACCCGTTCCATAGCCGGCAAGCACATAATCCGCGATCCAGATCGGCACTTTAGCGCCGTTTACCGGATTAATGGCGTATGCACCCGTGAATACACCGGTTTTATCCTTGGCCAGATCCGTCCGCTCCAGGTCGCTTTTACGTGCTGCTTGATCTTGATAAGCCTTGACGGCTTCACGCTGATCGGCTGACGTAATCTTATCTACGAGGTCATGCTCCGGCGCCAGAACGCAGTAGGTTGCCCCGAACAGCGTATCCGGACGGGTCGTGAACACCTCCAGATGACCATCGTAACCTTCGATGTCAAAACGAACCTCAGCGCCTGTGGATTTGCCGATCCAGTTGCGCTGCATATCCTTCAGGCTTTCGCTCCAGTCCAGTTCATCCAGATCTTCAAGGAGACGATCCGCGTATTCGGTAATGCGCAGAATCCATTGGCGCATCGGTTTACGTACGACCGGATGGCCCCCGCGTTCGCTCTTGCCGTCGATGACCTCTTCGTTCGCAAGCACGGTACCGAGCGCTTCGCACCAGTTCACCGGCACTTCAGCCACATAGGCAAGGCCGCGCTTATAAAGCTGGATAAAGATCCACTGGGTCCATTTATAATATTCCGGATCGGTTGTGCTGATCTCGCGGTCCCAGTCATACGAGAAGCCCAGAGATTTGATCTGGCGGCGGAACGTATCGATATTCTGCACAGTAAACTCGCGAGGATGTTTGCCTGTGTCCATGGCATACTGCTCCGCTGGCAGACCGAAGGCGTCCCATCCCATCGGATGAAGCACGTTGTATCCGCGCATCCGCTTGTAACGGGACACGATGTCAGTCGCCGTGTACCCCTCCGGATGCCCTACGTGCAGGCCTGCTCCTGATGGATACGGAAACATATCCAGCGCATAAAATTTCGGTTTGGATGATGAATCTTCCGTTTTAAAGGTTTTGTTCTCATCCCAGTATTGCTGCCACTTCGGTTCGATGGCCTGCGGCTGATAGCCGTGGCCGGTTGGTTGATTGTCCGTCATACTCCATTGCTCCTCCTTCACAGTCAAGAGGCAAGGCCTGTGCCGTTGCCCAAAAAAACAAAAAAACCTCATCATCCATAGCGCTGATCGCTAGGGACGAGAGGTTTGATTCCCGTGGTACCACCCTAGTTAGCCAAAGGCATGCTTTGCCTTTCACTCCCTTTGCATCCTTATCGCGGATGAGACGACGATGCTTCAGCGGCCGAATCTGCCGAAATACAGCGGCCGGGTTAACACCATTGCTCCGAGGCGAGTTCATTCCTATCGTCAACCGGTTTTCACCAGACACCGGCTCTCTGCATGATCGAAAGTGGAACGATTGATCCTCATCATCGCGTTCATATTACCGTTTTAATGTGGCTATTATACCCAAAAAGTCCAATCAAGTCAACGAAAGCTCTTCCCCGCTTCTGCGATAATATTCCGGCGTCGTCCCGACCATGGCTTTAAACATCCGGCTGAAATGAGCCAAATGCTTGAAACCTGCCGCCTGGCTGATCTCCGTGATGCTGAGATGCGGATGGAGCCTGAGCAAAATTTTAGCTTGGTTAATCCGCCGGTGATACAAATATTTAAACACCGTTGTTCCGGTAACCTCCTTAAACAAGGAGGATAAATAGTGTTTCGTAATATGCATATCGCGGGCAATTTGCTCCAGCGTCAGATCCTGCATATAATGTTCCTCGACGAACGATACGACATGCTGGACATGCCGCTCTTTCTCGGAGATGGAGTCCTGATCCTGTACAGCGTCCTGGCACCAGTCCGCGATGACGTACATCATCTCCTGAATACGCAAGGTCATCCGTTCCTGGCGAAAACCGGCCGTGGATGCCGAGAGGCGATGTATATCGGCCAACATGCCTTCGAATTCGTCCCGATTGGTCCCTGTCAGTGTCATGCGATGATTTCGCAGCGATTCGAAGGGATCCAGCAATATCGATTTGGCCGTCTCCGAAAGCCCTTTGCAGATCCAGGCCGGATCGAAATGCAGAATGCTTCTGACGTATCTGGAATCGGGCTCAACATTCGGACAATGGAGCGTAAGCCCGTTCATCAGGAGCAGATCCCCCGGTTTCAGGGTGAAAACGGAATCGCCGATCAAATAAGTGCAGCGTCCTTCATGGAAATAATAAATTTCATAAAAAGCATGCGAGTGAAACTGCCCTCCCGACAGCGGCTGTTCATTGTAATAGGTCAGATCAAACGGCGCTTGCAGCTGCATGCGGTCAAAACCTGGCATCATATCGACAGATGAGGTCATCTAGAGAATCGCCCCTTTAGCGATTTTGGAGTTATATAACCCACAACGTAACGGGGTTTTCTCTATTATAAATGATTTTATGGAATGCGCACGGCCTCATTTTGGGCGATGACGCACAATTCTCCGGCTTTGAAGGCATGCTCCTGGGACATGGCATGCTCCGTGCGTTCCAGACAATCCAGGATAAGCTCCCCGAAGAATGGATAGCCCACCTTGCCTTGAAGCTCCATATGAAATTCTCCCTCGCCATTAACCAGGTACAGATGATCACCCTGCGGATGCCTGGCGATATCGATGTATTTGCGAAGCTCGATGTATCCTTCCGTCCCCAGAATAAAGGTTCTTCCGTCGCCCCAGGTGCCAAGGCCCCCGGGTGTCAGCCAGTCGACTCGGAAATAATTCGTGGCCCCGTTGTCTCCCACAAGCGTTGCATCTCCGAAATCCTCCAGCTCCGGGTAATCCGGATTCGCATAATTCCCTATCTTGCTGCTGAGCACCTTGGCATCACGGCAGCCCGCAAAAAACAAAAATTGTTCAATCTGGTGGGAGCCGATGTCACACAGAATCCCCCCGTACTGTTGATGACGGAAAAACCAGTCCGGACGGGAGGATGCGTTTAAACGGTGCGGCCCTGTTCCCATCACTTGCACCACTCGCCCGATCGCCCCGTCCTGGATCAGCTTCCCGGCATGGACGGCACTTTCCACATGCAGCCGTTCACTGTAATACACCATGTACTTCTTGCCTGTCTCCTCGGCTTTCGTGCGAGCAGCGTTCACCTGCTCCAGCGTCGTGAAAGGCGTCTTATCCGTAAAGTAATCCTTGCCGTGCGACATGACCTTCAGGCCAAGCTCGCATCGTTCCGAAGGAATGGCGGCAGCCGCTACCAGACGCACTTCCGCATCCTGAAGCACCTGTGACTCGGACGAGGCAACGGTTACACTTGGATAAGCCTTGCAAAAAGCCGCAACCTTCGCGGGATCTGGGTCATACACCCACTTTAGCGTCGCCCCTGCCTCGATCAATCCGTTACACATACCGTATATATGTCCATGCTCTAGCGACATAGCGCCAAAAACAAACTCTCCGGGCTTGCATACCGGCTGGGCCTTGCCCACCGGCGCATACAGCATTCCATTACTGCGGTCCATACCACGTGCCTCCTGATTGTGATTTAGTAGGTTCCAAACGTCTTGCTCATATCCACCGGCCCGATCTCCTTGACCGTTTTCTGAGCAGAAGATTGTGTGATCCGTTCCTGCAGCATTTCGTGATACAGGTCCTCGTTAAGAGGGAGATCAACCCAATTATCGGACCAGGTGGACAGATGCATGGCATTCGACAGCGTCAATCCGTGGATTCCCTCTTCACCGGGGGCAATCAATGGCGTTCCATGCAAAATAGCATCCGCAAAGTTCTGGATAATGCCGCTATGCTGCGGATTATCCCCCGAGATCGGCACCTCGCATTTCCAGCATTCCGGTTCGCCGAATCCCCCGGTATACTGCCGATTGAATTCCGGCTCCGGCACTCGGAGGCGCCAGAAGGTAAGCTTGCCGTCCTCGATGACGATTTTTCCGCGGTCCCCCGTCACTTCATATCGGTTGGTTCCGGGCGCTTCACCCGTTGTCGTAATGAAGACGGCCGTAGCCCCATTCTCGTATTCCGCATAAGCCGTCACATCGTCTTCAACTTCGATGTTCCGGTACTTGCCGAAAGCGCAAAAAGCACGAATTCTCTTTGGCATCATGCCGGTCGTCCACTGCCAGAGGTCCAGTTGATGCGGGGACTGGTTAATCAGGACCCCACCGCCTTCTCCCGCCCAGGTAGCCCGCCATCCGCCTGAATCATAATAGCTCTGGGACCGGTACCAATTCGTTATGATCCAGTTCATCCGCCGGATCTCCCCGAGTTCACCTTCTCCTATGAGCTCTTTCAGCTTCTTGTAGAGCGGATTACAGCGCTGGTTGTACATTATCGAGAACACCTTGCCGCTGGCTTCTGCCGCGCGGTTCATTTCTCGCACTTGCTTCGTGTAAACGCCTGCCGGCTTCTCGATCAGGACATGGAGTCCATGATTCAGGCACTCAATCGCCACTTGAGGATGGGCATAATGAGGCGTCGCAATGATCACGGCATCGATCTCCCCCGAGGAGATCATAGCCTTCGTATCACTCCATATTTTCACGTCCGAGGGCAGCGTTGCCCTTGCTTCTTCCTGTTTGGCCGGATTCAGATCGCATATAGCGCTAAGCCGCGCTCCCTTGATCCGCCCGGACGCCAGCGACCTGGCATGCGAAAACCCCATCCCCAGTCCAATAACCCCTACTCTTACCTGTTCCATGTCTATAGCCTCCTTCAAAAGTGACCTACGCGTTTTGTTTCTGCTCTGACCACAGCTTCATCTGCTCGGCAAAACGAAGAAGCATTTCCCTAGACTCAAACGTTCCGCTAAAATCTTCGATTCCGTAGTAACCTTCGTAACCAACCGATTGCAGATCCTGTATGACCTGCTTCCATGGCACGGCCCCCTGGTCAAGTGGAACCCATTCCCCGGACCACGCCGCAGAGGTACCATCCTCGGCAGCCGTTTTGCGATAACCCCCGTTTTTCACATGGACATGAGCCAGGTACGGACCCAGAAGCTCCAAGCCCATCCGGTAGTTCTCGTAACCTTCATGGACCATGTTGCCCGGATCATACAGCACGCCGATATGCTGCGGATTAAAGTGGGATACAAGCCGGTGCGTCAGTCCGGCGCTCGGGGCGATCGTAAGATGGTGCGTTTCCACCACGGCTTTGACCCCGTAAGCCGCAGCGAGATCCTGCACCTCATGGAGATAACGAACCGCCTGGTCGTACAGCTCATTATAATTGCGCTTCCGGTCATATCCCGGGATACCCGCGCGAATAAATGAAGCTCCGATCAGTTTGGCTGCTTGCATGACCTTCTCCGTCGCTTCCACGTCGCCGCATGTCAAATAAGGAACGACCGCAAGACTGCGCCTGCCATGCTTGTCGGCCGCTTGCTGAAACTCGAGCCAATCCTCCTGCGTGCCGTTCGGATCCATGGAGCAGCGGTTATGCCGCCAGAACGAGGGCTTCTCCCCTGCAGCTTCTTCCGGAATCTCCTTAAAGCGCCATTCGATTCCTTCAATACCGGCATCCGCCGCGGCTTTTGCCAATTCCTCAGGCTGTAAGTCAGGAGTTGCGACTGTGAATACGGACAGTTTCATGCTCATTCATCCTTTCTCGTCCCAATAGATTAGTTTATGCATCATTTGACCATCGTTGAACTCAAATACGGTCATACAGAGCGTACCGGATGCCTGGAATCCTCCCTTGAGATAGCGCTCTCATTTCTGTTCATCTTATCTATTCCTCATCGTAGCACAGTCCCCGAAGCAAACCCATATCCCTTCTAACGAACCTTAACCACAGTCAAATAAACCAGAAAAGAAGTGTCTTTGAATATAATGAATCCATGCTCGACGATAAAAAAGCACTTTCTCTCGTCGCTACCGACAAAAGAAAGTGCTTCTCGTAAAAGGATATTCGTTTATTTTACGGCAACGTAGAACAGCCGGGATGCATCCTGACCCGCTTCCACCCACTCAAAATCGGCATAACATTTCACATCCCGGAATCCGGCCTTAACCAGCTCGACCTTCATCCATTCGGGGTCATATCCCCGCTGCACATGCGTTTCCTCAAAGCGGCGGTAGACCGTGGGATCCTGGTCATCCCGTGCAAAGATGGAAAGATGATGCTCGATCTCCATCCGGCGTTCATCCATGTCGCATGTCCAAATGTAGGACACTTCCCTTTCGTCCAGCACAAATGGCTGATCTGCGTCATATCGTAAGAGCGTGTTCGGGTGATGCACATCAAACAGGAACGTGCCGCCTTCCTTGAGGCCGTTGTAGGTCCTTGTAAAAGCGGAACGGATGTCCTTTTCCTCCAGCAGGTAGTTCACACAATCACAAAATGAAATGACGGAATCCACCTGCTCGGGCAGCTCCCACGAACGCATGTCCTGTTGGACCCAGCGGACGCTGCCTTCCCGGAACAATCGATGCCCCTGGGGTGTACCCTCCAGCTTGCGTCTGGCAACCGAGAGCATATCTGCCGACAGATCGATTCCCGTTACCTCGAAACCGGAGTTTACGAGCGGAATGGTGATGCTGCCTGTCCCGCATCCGAGCTCAACGACGCTTTTTGGCATTCCGTGCTTATCCCAGGCCATTCTCGCAAAGCGAATCCAGTCCGGGTACGGCATGTCTTCCATGAGTTGATCATATACGTAAGCAAACTTGCGGTAAGACAACATGATGACACCACTTTCCTTAGAAGCTTCCCCTACCTTGCCGGGTTATTCGTTTGAACCGGAGTTCTCCTCTTTAGTGACCATATACGTCCAGCTGTCCTTTTGGGTAACCAAACCGTCCTTCATCAGCTTGCCAAGCGCGCGTTTAAAGGCGGATTTGCTAATGCCGAACCGCTGCTTGATGATGTCGGGGGGCGTTTCATCCGAATACGGCATCGCATGGCCCGGTCGCTCCTTCAGAAAAGCGAGCAGTCGGTCTGCATCATCCGTCCGGCCAATCTCTTTTTGCGGTACCATCGACAGGTTAGCCCTGCCATCTTCCCGGATATGGCTTACCCGAACCTTCACCTCTTCGCCAAGCCGCAGCATACGCGTCCGTTCGGAGGAGTGGATCATGCCAATGGCGCCGAAACCGATCACACCGCCATCGATAATAACAAACGTGCCCATCTGGAGCGGTTTGTACACCAGGGCAGTGAACCACTGGCCCTTCCACGATTCAGGCGCATGAAACGCAAGCGGAGCAAGCTCTTGTTCTCCGGCGAGTTTCGCGCGGAGCCGTCCTTGCTTATCATGCTCCATGATGACAAATACATGATCTCCCACTTGCGGATGAAGCTCCCGCATCTCCGGCAATTCCCGGATCGGAAGCAGAAGCTGCCTGCCAAGCCCCATCTCGAGGAAACATCCCAAGCGCGGATGAACATCCGCCACCTCAAGCTTAGCGGTTTCACCTAACGTAAGGTAAGGTTTCTTCATCGTTGCGGCCAGGCGGTCTTCCGTATCGAAGAATATAAAGACCTCGACCGTATCCCCCGGCTCGATTTTACCCGTGAGCTCCGAATAGTGAAGAAGCACATCCCGATCTCCGCCATCCAGGAAATAACCGTAAGGGGACACTTCTCTGGAAACGACGAGTTTCGTTAATGTGCCGGCAATCAGACTCATACGTTCTCCACCACTTTAGCATCGGACCACAATCGCTCGATGTTGTAATATTCCCGCTCATCGCGATGGAAGATATGAACGATCACGTCTCCGAGGTCCATCAGCACCCAGCGGGCTGCATCCATTCCCTCCAGTCCGCGCAAAGCTACTCCCGCATCATGAGCCTGTTTACGGATTTCAGTTGCGATCGCCTGCACCTGAGTATCCGAGTTACCGTGGCAAATGACAAAATAGTCTGCGATCAGGGAAATTCCTCTAAGATCCAGGACCACGATATCCATCGCTTTTTTATCTTCAGCGGCAGTCACTGCCACATTTAACAATTCATTCGGTTTCAACGTCATGAATTCGCCTCCAATTGCTTAATTAGATCGTTGCGGGCTAGTACCGTCAACGGAAAAATGATTTGTCTGCGCGAAAGCAGATGTCCAATCGTCGAATCAAAACCGGCTGCAAGCGCCTCTTCAAGGCTATGGTTGGCCAGTTCGCGAATATTATTCACGCCGGGGAAATCCCGTCCCGGTTCCATATAATCCGCAAGGCAGACCACCTTATCAAGCAGTGTCATGCCGACGCGCCCCGACGTATGGTAACGGATGGCGTTAAGCACATCGGTATCCGTTACGCCATATTCGTGCTCTGCTACGAACGCGCCTACCTCAGCATGCCAAAGCTGCTTGTCGTAACGGAGCAGCTCTTCGGATAGCGCATGCTCCACCATCATTTGTTGAAGCTTTTGCACGGGCCAATATTTGGCCACGTCATGCAGGATGGCGGCTAATTCTGCCTTGACCGGGTCGGCCCCGAACCGATTGGCAAGGATGACCGCGGTTTCCATTACGCCTTTTGTATGCTCCCAGCGCTTGGCCGGCATCTGTGAGGATACCGCTTGAATGAGTTCATCACGGCTGTACTCCATAAATACCGCTCCTAACAATATAATCGTATACACGGTCCGGGACCATATAACGGATGGACAAGCCCGATGCGGCTCTGCTCCGAATCATGGTGGACGATATTTCAATCAGCGGCATCTCCGCTGTCACTACCACCTTTTGCAGGAAATCAGGCAGATCATCCACCGATAGCTTGGTTCCGGGACGGTTAAGCCCAATAAAAGTGAGCATTTCCGCCAGCTCCCCGATCCGATTCCACTTGGGAAGATACGCTACCATATCCGCCCCGATAATGAACGAGAAGTCATGCTCGGGATACGTGTCCCTCAGCTCTCTGACCGTGTCTACCGTATAGGATACGCCGCCGCGTTTCACTTCCCAATCCAATGTACGAAAAGATGGATGGTCGGCTACAGCCTCAGCGGTCATCTCCAGCCTCATCAGGCCGGTTACGCCGGCATCTTCCTTGTGCGGGGGAATGTGGCTGGGCATAAACCATACCTCTTCCAGACCGTAAGCGTCCCGAGCTGATTCGGCTGCGAGCATATGCCCGATATGAATGGGATCGAAGGTTCCGCCCATTATCCCTATCTTCATCCGGGTTCACCTCCCCTAATAAGAGAGTCATTCTATATTCATTAAGCTAATGCCATCAAGGCTCCCTTACGGCAGCTCGATGGTTTTGTGGTCTTTTGATTCTTTATAAAGCACGATCGTCTTGCCGATAACCTGTACCAGCTCGGCCCCGGCACCTTCAGCAAGCTCCTCGGCGATTTCGCGGGGATCTTCGAGACAGTTGTTGAGCACGGATATTTTCATGAGCTCCCGCTTCTCAATGGCCTCGGAAATATGCCGGATCAGATGCTCATTGCTTCCTCCCTTGCCTACCTGGAACAGCGGATCCAGATGATGCGCAAGCGAACGTAAATGTCGTTTTTGCTTTCCTGTTAACATGCTTGGTCATTACTCCTTAAATATTCAATTATTAAAGTGCGTGTTCAAAAAGGTCGATTTTCAGCACCGAGAAGGTTGGATGAAGCTAGGGACGTCAGGAGCGGAGCGTACGTTGTTTGTAAGTGAGCACCGGAAGGCCCGGCTGAATTCAAGATTCGATGCCGAGTGGCTTCTTGATTCACTTCGTGTTAGATATAGGATTTATAAGTTATCAACGGAGTTGATGAAATTCTATATCGCAAGAAAACCTACTTCTGAATCGCGGTCGCTCAGCCTTGAATTTGCCTCGATTGGTTTTCTTATCAAAATCGGACTTTTTGAACAACCTCTTAAAGCCTGCAGCTTGTCGAAAGCTATATTGTAGCTTCTGCATAAGCATTAATCAATAAACACAAGATTAAACCTCGGATTGGAAGCTGGTCAGAACCGCATCCTTCATCGCCTGTACGGGCGCCCTCAGACCTGTCCAATACTCAAATGCATACGCCCCCTGGTTGATGAACATCCCGAGACCGCCATGCACCGTGCATTGCCGCAGCTCGCTTTGCCGCAGCAGCTCGGTCTTCAACGGATTATAGATCAGATCGCTGACAACGATCCCTTCCGGTATATACTCCGCTGGAACAGGAAGTTCGGAAACCCGGGGAAACATGCCCACCGAGGTTGTGTTGATCAAGACATCGGCATCTGACAATGCCTCTGTGGCATGATCCTCACCGTATCCCCTCAAGTCAGCAAGCGAGCTCCACTCCTCGGCCAATGCCAGCGCTTTGTCGGATGTCCGATTCACAATGGAAATCTTCTCAGGCTCTTCCCCGGTAAGGGCGTAGATGATTCCCCTGGCCGCTCCGCCGGCGCCGTAAACAACGATGCGTTTCCCTTTAAGGTTGGGACAGGCTTCATCCTTTAATGAACGAACATATCCGATGCCATCCGTATTATAACCCGTCAATTTGCCATTGTCGTTGACGATGGTATTCACGGCACCGATGCGCCGCGCCCCTTCATCGACGACATCCAGATACTCCATAACCTCCACCTTGTGCGGGATCGTTACATTCACTCCGCGGAATCCCAGGGCTTTGACAGCCTGGATAGCGTCACGAAGCCCCTCCGGACGTATATGAAGGGGCACATAGGCCCCTGACAATCCCAGGGCGGTAATCGCCGCATCATGCATGGCCGGTGATTTGGAGTGACCGATAGGGTCCCCCATTACGCCTAGGAGCAAATAATCACGCTCGATCGTTGGATTCACTTTCATTTCTCCCCTATCTCTCCCATGATAAAGCGGGCTTTACCAAAACGATTTTATCTCTTATATCAAAGATGGACGCGACAGAACTTTGATTCCTTTAGGTACATGAACCGCCACAAGCGCGCCCTGTTCACCATTGATCTTGATCCAGCCGAGCCCCGAGATAAACACGTCTTGGCGGGTTCCCTTAGGAATACGGATTTCATGTCTTGTCCATTCCGGCAGTTCTTCAAGCCGTTCCTTGGTCGGCGGTGAAAGAAGCTCTCCGGCATGTTCGGCAAATAACGAATCCGCCCGCTCCAGCTTGGTCCGATGAATCCCTAATCTGCCGCTGATAAAGCAAGTAAAGGATTGGTGCTCGCCTTGCAGAAAATCAAAGCGGCCAAAACCTCCGAAGAACAGAGTCTGCCCTTCGTTCAACTGGTATACCATCGGCTTCAGCGGATTCTCCGGCATGACCGTCCCCAGATCCTCACGGCTCACAAGCTCGCTGTAGCGCCATGGGTATACGATGCCCGGCGTATCTATAATATACCGGCCGTCATCCAGCGGAATATTGACCATATCCAGCGTCGTTCCAGGATAACGGGAAACGGTCAGCTCCTGATCCAAATCGCTGTAGTCGCGGATCAGACGATTGATCAAGCTGGATTTACCCACATTCGTGGCGCCAACCACGTAGACGTCCCGGTCTCCTCGATAATGCGCAACCGTCTCCAGCAGCCGCTCAAAGCCTTGATTCTTCTTCGCGCTGCAGAGCACGATGTCTTCCGTTCTCAGTCCATGCTCCTTGCACTGCTTCTGTACCCAATTGAGTACCTTGTTCCAATTGGTGACCTTCGGCAGAAGATCGGTCTTGTTAACGGCCAGAATAACCGGATTGTTGCCGACAAACCGCTGCAGCCCCGAAATCAGGCTCCCTTCAAAATCAAAGAGGTCCACGATATGAATAACAAGCGCATTCTTGCCGCCAATCTGTCCCAGCAGCCGTAAAAATTCATCCTGGTCTACGGCAACCGAGGAGGCTTCATTATAATTCTTAATCCGGAAACAGCGCTGGCAAATAACCGGGTCGCGGTCCCAGGCCTTCTCCGGCAAATAGCCCGGCTTGTCCTGTACTTCACTCTGAAGCGGTATGCCGCAGCCGCTGCACTTCTTGATGTCTTCTCCGCCAGTAGGCAACGTCATGATTTCGGTTCCTCCTCCATCCATAATCCTTTCTTGCGCAAACGGGTCAATGCGATCCGCTCCACCCGGCGATTGACCAGGCGCGTAAACCATCCCTCATCGTTGATGGCGATAGGCATAACCAGCACCGTATACAGACCCAGCCGATTCCCGCCATAAACGTCGGTCAGCATCTGGTCGCCGACCACAACCGTTTTCTCCGGCGTGAGCTCCATCATTTTCATCGCTTTGCGGAACGGGGTATTACTTGGTTTACGGGCTTCATGCACATACTGGATATCCAGCGGCGTCGCAAATTTAGACACGCGTTCAAGCTGGTTATTCGAGACGATGATGAGCTGGAAACCGATCTCCTTCACCCTTTTGAACCAAACGACCAGTTCCGGTGTCGCAAGCGGCGCCTTGGCCCCTACAAGGGTATTGTCCAAATCCGTAATGATTCCGCGATACCCCTGCTCATATAATTCCTCAAGGTTAATATCAAAAACCGTATTCACACGGAGCTTTGGGATTAACATTTCAAACAAGTTCGTCACCTCAATTTCATACGAAAAACTATACCATATTCCGGTTCCTTAGTAAAAATAATCACGAGCCTTTTTCTTCCCGTATACCGCGTCGCTGCCTTTACCGGCAAAAGACCACCCGGCGGCTGTTTGGAAGCGGACCGGGCGGTCTTGAAATCATCGATATCAGAACGTTTCATACCGAGTTATCCTGATACACGCAAGAACAACCACCATCACGCGGTCTGTCTTCTTGGATTAGGTAGATAGCCGTTTCTCGGATACAATGCGAACCTTCTTAATAGACTTCTTCAGCTTCAGGGCATCCTGTTGGACGGAGCGCCATTGCTCTTCCTTCACTTCAGCCGGGCTGTACCGGGCAGCTTCAAATTGCTGCAGCAGCGGTCTCAGCTCCGCTCCCAGCTCAGGGTGTGCACTTACCCAGCGGCCTACCGATTCACGAAGGGTTTCATGTTCCTGCCTTACCAAGCCTCTGCGCTGTACGGAACGTATCCATCGTTCGGTTTCGGCAATGACTTTATCCGCGGCCGTCAGCGGCTTGCCTGCCCGAATACGCGCTCCGGCAAAACGCAGGCTGATGCGCATTCGCCATACGATGTACAGAATCCATAATACGATAACAACCACCGCGGCCGTTACAACAACTTTAACCCAGCCGGGCTGCTGATGATCGGAGGTAGCGGCTGGCGCAGCCTTGTCCTCTGCCTCTTCTTCTTCAACTTCTTCCTCAATGACAGGCTCAGCGTCTGTGTCAGCCGTCAGAATCGGCATGCTAAAGCCCGGTGTTGCTTCAATCGGTACCCAGCCGTATTCGCCGAAGTACACTTCAACCCAGGAATGAGCGTCGGCATTCGTAACGGTATAGTTTCCGGGTTCAATCGAGGTTTGACCCTCGAGAGGAACGTACTCCGATGCCGTCATTCTTCCCGGCGCGTAACCTTTGACCCAGCGTGCAGGAATATCCAGCGACCGTGTCATCATCACCAGGGAGGTCGAGAAATAATCGCAATACCCTTCCTGGATTTCAAACAGAAACGCATCCACAAAATCATCGCTCTTCTTGCGTGTAAGATCCGGCGTATTGGTATAGGTGAAATTGCTCGTTAAATATTGTTGCAAGAGCATGACCTTCTCATACGGCGTATCTCCGCCCGCGGCAATTTCTTCGGCCAGATCGGACACCCGGTCAGGGAAGTTTCTCGGCATCTGGATATACGCATCGTCAATCGAGCCGGAATAAAGTTCATCATAAGTTCTGGTGCTCAGCTCATCGATGGGAATCACCGGCACTTCCGACGTTAAGGTATAACTCTTCGGGTAGTCCGCATTACGAGCGTCGTCCAGATGCATCTCCGCGCCTTCGGTCACCCAGCTAAGCCGATCCGAATCGATATCCTCATCCAGGCTCTCCAGCTGACGAACGGAGTAGGCGCCGAACAATACCGGATACACCGTATCACTCAGCATCGTTACCGATTGCTCCAATGTTTTGGTAGGTACGGATCCGCTGGCTTCCCCCGGCAATTCCTCCCCGATGTCCACGCCCGTGCCGGAACGCCGGCTGCTGGCTCCGTCCGCCCAACCCGTTCCCGAGTATACGGCTCTGGTTTCCCCTCGCCAATAGCTGCGTTCATCCGAGGTAATCGACATCACCGGTGAATAGTCAAAGTTAAAACCGCCGCCAAGGTCGTTGTCCTCCCGTCCATATCCGGACATGCTTTCAGACGGTGACTCGATAAGGGTTCCGGTACCGGTTGTACTGCCGCCGGATAACGGCACCCCGTTCCACTCCCGCCACGCCGTGTAAGGATCGGTTAACGTGGGCTTCACGTGCGGCATATTCACACCGGCTACAATGATCAAAGAGAAGATGACCAGGATGTTGGCAACAATCTTGAACGGATACTTCGATAAATTGACCCATCCCTGCGGAAAGCGTCTGCGGAACCGGTTAAAATGGCTGGATACGAGCCAGCCCATACCCGCTCCGACAACCCAAGCGATTTCATCCCACAGCACGATTTTCGTAAAGGAATCCAGCACGGCAAAACCGATGACGTTGATCCCGACTACAAAAAGCACGCGCCCCTTGGTTTTGGCCCACCGCGCAAGGAACAGAAAAGCGGCCCAAGCGGCGATAGCAAACCACAAATACGGAAAAAGATACATGAGTTCCTCGGTCAGATCGCCTTCAGCGCCAAGGACAGGAACCGGATTACCGTGAGTTTTCAGCAAACTGTATACACAATACAAGATCAAAATAAACTGGATAAGCACCCGGTAACCTTGCTTGATCGGAAGCAGCGCTTCGGTAACCACCGTAATGGTTAATGCTGCAATAACAATGGCTGTCGTTTCCGAGAGCCATATCGTCTCGGTAAAGGATACCCACTGCATCCCGATGATCCAGATCCATAGCATCGTTAAAGTACTGAAGAAGGTAGTAGATAGTTTGTCCAGCCACAACTTCATCATGCACCACCTCCCAGCGCAGCCGGCAGCTCGTCAAGGGAAGAAACCGAATAGCTGGAAATCCCCCGGGATTGCAGAAGCGAAATGGAATCATCGCGTTTTTTCGTTTCATTGGAATTGGTTATTTGCAAGAAACATGGGTTCATTCCCCGGGTTTCAACCCAGCGCATGATCTCTGAAGCGTCCTTGCCGCTCATCGGGCTGATCAGCAGGAACAGGGCCCCTTTTGGAAAATGGCGATAGGATTTCTCCAGGGAAGCAATCAATTTGGTTTTACGGTCATAATCCACGTCAACCAAATGCTGAATCATGCGCATCCGCTCTCCAGCATGATCGGCGGGAGCGAACATCTGAGCTTCTCGGGTAGCCGTGAACAAGCCTGTACCCGCATGCTCCTTGGCACCATATTCGATCAGCGACGCAGCTGCCGATACGGCCAGCTCGAACTGCTGGGCATGAGCATATCCGTCCGCGGAACAGTCCAGCACAATCATCGTTCTGGGAAAGGATTCATGCTCAAATTCCTTCGACTTCCACGAGCCGGTCTTCGCCGTTGCATTCCAGTGTATCCGGGAGATCCGATCGCCGTACACATAATCGCGGACTCCGTTGATCTGTGTGGTTTCCCGTCTGGAAGCCGAAATTGTGGTATGTGTACCGCCCAATCTCGAATTCCGTATGTTTCGCTGCCATTTGGGAATATATATGGTTCTCGGCAGAACGCGGAAATCGGTCTGAACCTCAATGCGTCCCTTGTGCTCCATTAATCCGAATATATCCTCGCTAATGCATTCTGTCTTTGAGAAAGCGTACCGCCCTCGTTCAAGCGGAGGGGTCTGAAATACAAGCTTGCCCGCACCGCGAAGGTTCGGAATGACGCTATCTTCAAAAGACCAGGAGTCGCCGTTATGCCTTTGCAATACTTCACGAACGATCATATAGGGCATCGGCAGCAAACCAGGAACATGGACCTCCAGCTTCACGCGGACCTGTTCACCGGCATGAAGCTGTTCACCCCCATGCTCCGCTCCTCCCAGCACCCTTCGCTGGGCTTTCACACGATTGACTCCGCCAAAGCCAGCACCGATCAAATAGATCGTCAGAAGGCTGACCATGGAGAATAGCATGAGCGAGGTTTTGCCCCCCTGAAATAATACGTACAAAAGACATAGGCACCATACCGCCAATACCGCTGCGAGTCTAGACGGCTGCATGCCATTCAAAAATAACGATACCGCGCGGCGCATGCCTATCTCCCCATCTGAACAGGCACTTTGACCTGACGCAGTATAAACTCAAGCACCGATTCGGGACTCGCATTGTCGAGCCTGGCTTCCGGACGCAGCATGATCCGGTGCGAAAGCACGTATGGTGCCAGCGTCTTCACATCATCTGGCAGAACGTAATCCCTCTCTTGCAAGAAGGCATAGGCTTTAACGGCATTCATGAATGACAGCGTTGCACGGGGACTTGCGCCCAGCATAACGGAAGGGTGCTCGCGCGTCGACCGGGTAATATTCAGCAAGTAATCGGCGACCGGGTCACCGATGAATACCTCGCGAATCTCGCCTTGAATAGCCGAAATGGTATCCATATGTGTCACCGGCTGAATTTTATCCGCCAGTTGTCCGTCGCGTGAACGGTACATCAGCTGCTTCTCCGTAGCAGCATCAGGGTAACCCAGGCTCAGCTTCAGCATAAACCGGTCCAGCTGCGCTTCAGGGAGCATATAGGTGCCTTCAAAATCGATCGGGTTCTGGGTCGCGCATAGCATGAAGGGATGCGGAAGTTCGTGAGTAGCCCCATCCACCGTTACGCTGCGCTCCTCCATGACCTCAAGCAGGGCCGATTGCGTCTTGGTTGTCGCCCGGTTGATTTCATCCGCCAGCAATATGTTGGTCATGACCGGACCAGGTCGGAAGTAAAACATTTCATCTCGAGGATGGAACACGGACACGCCCGTTATATCGCTGGGGAGAATATCCGGGTTACACTGAATGCGGCGATAGTCTCCCTGCATGGATTTCGCTAATGCTTTGATCAGTTGGGTCTTTCCTGTGCCAGGCACATCCTCGATCAGTACATGTCCGCCAGCGAGCAGCGCCGTAAGGAGCAATTGGATCTCAAATTCTTTGCCTAACAGGCACGACTCCAGATTGGTTCGCACCGAGGTAATGATTTTCATGGATTCTTGGCTTACGGGCATGTATGACTAACCTCCTGTAAGGGAATAAATACTTATTTTAGTACTATTGTACATGATCGAGGTCCCGGAGTACATTCGATGAGATATTTTGGGTATTCACCTTTTTATCGCCGCTCTAAACAGAAAAAGACCCGGCATCATGCCAGGGTCTTTTTCTTCTTGATGATGATGGTTATCCCTTCGGACGAACAAACAGAGCGGCCAGGAAGGAGAAAATGATCGCTGAGGATATCCCTGCACTGGTGACTTCGAATATCCCCGTCACGACCCCGATCCAGCCGTCCCTCCCCAGTTCCGTCAATGCGCCATGCACAAGCGAATTACCAAAGCTGGTGATCGGCACGGAGGCTCCCGCTCCCGCGAATTTGACAAGCGGCTCATATAATCCGAACCCGTCGGCGATGGCTCCGGCGACTACTAACGTACTCATCGTATGTGCCGGCGTTAGTTTAATAACGTCCATCATAATTTGCCCAATGACGCAAATCAGACCGCCAATAATAAATGCCCATAGAAACTGCATTGTGTTATCCTCCCATCTCTAAGGCTACAGCGTGAGCGATGCACGGTATGCTCTCACCCTGCTGGTAAGAAAGAGGCGACAGCAAAGCCCCGGTAGCAACGACCAGCACCTTTTTCAATTCGCCTTTTCGCATCCGTTTTAAAATATGGCCATAAGTAACAACAGCCGAGCAGCCACAGCCGCTGCCCCCTGCATTGACGTATTTTTGTGTCTCCAGGTCGTAAATCATTAACCCGCAGTCTGCAAACACCGTACCGTCCATGATGACATCGTTTTGTTGCAAAAGATCCTTCGCGATTGGAAGCCCCACGGAGGCCAGGTCACCGGTCACGATCAGATCATAATCCTTCGCTTGCCGGCCTGTGTCTTTGAAGTGCTTTGTTATCGTATCGGCTGCCGCCGGAGCCATCGCCGCACCCATATTGAACGGATCCTTGATGCCCAGATCCACCACCTTGCCGATGGTGGCATACGTGACAGCAGGGCCGTCTCCCTTGTCCGAAATGACGGAGCAGCCTGCTCCCGTTATTGTATATTGCGCATACGGCGGCTTCTGCGATCCGTACTCCGTCGGATAACGAAACTGCTTCTCAACCGTACAGTTGTGGCTTGCAGTACCGGCCATGACATACTTGGCCCCTCCTGAATCCACGAGCATGGAGGCCACCGCGAGGCTCTCCATTGATGTAGAGCAAGCACCGAATACGCCGATGTAAGGCACACCCAACTGTCTTGCAGCAAACGAACTGCTGATGATCTGGTTCATCAAGTCCCCGCCCACAAAAAACTGCAGCTCGTCTTCCTTGATGCCCGCCTTCTCAACCGCTTTTCTCGAGGCATCCTCCAGCAGTTTCCGTTCCGCCTTTTCCCATGTTTTTTCGTTAATCTCAATATTGTCGTAGATATAGTCGAAATCTTCGGCGAGTGGCCCTTCGCCTTCCTCAGGCCCCACAATCGTCCCCGTGCCGATAATGACGGGTTTGTTCTCGAACTGCCAGGTTTGGCCGATCACCTTCATCTCTCGTTACCTCCCCTCAATGCCAAAAATAGCGTAAATGATACCGATAATAAACGCAGCCACGGTACCAAATACAATGACAGATCCCGCCAGCTTAAACATGCTGGCCCCGACCCCAAGAACCAAACCCTCCGCGCGGTGCTCGAGCGCAGCGGAGCACATGGAATTCGCAAACCCCGTGACCGGCACGGCGCTGCCTGCTCCCGCCCATTGCGCGATTTTGTCATACACGCCGAAGGAGGTCAGAATGACGGAGAGTATAATCAGCACGGCAACTGTCGGGTTGCTCGCTTCGGTGGTGCTCATATCGAATACGGTCATAAAAAACTGCTGAATGCATTGGCCGATCACACAGATGAGACCTCCAATCAAAAAAGCGCGCAGACAATTTTTAAGTACGGCGCGAGGAGGTTCATGCTTTTTGGCAATCGCCTGATATTCTGCCGAGCTCATTGTGGTGATATCAGACTTAGGCTTTTGGTTAGAGCCTGACATTTCAATACACCTCCGCTTTTATTTAAGTATGGAATCCTTTAAAAACGCTAAAGAGCCATTATGGATATCACTCGATATCATTATGCTTTGAATGAACTCCCTTTATGTTTGGAAAATCATCCTTCTCAATTGGCAACCACAGCTTGTCCTAACATAAAAGTCGCCCCGCACGAAAATCAGCCTCCAGGAATCCCTGAAAGCTGAAGTAAGACTCGCCTGCCATCGTTGCTGGAGCCGGTCATTATATAAGAATGTATTTCAGCAAAATGACGAGGAGGATGAACAGGACCATAATGAGCAGAAGTTCTCTGACTTCGGCATGATAGACGTTTATCCCATGGTGCTTCATACTCTGCCCCTTCCCTCGGACGACAAAAATTCCACTTCGTTTCTATATCGTATTCCTATCCCGGGTGCAGGGTGCTTGTTTCATTTATTTTAAAATGACGTGCTCCTATGCGGCACGGGTTTTGTAGACTTTTCAGATGTATAGGGGCATACTAGAAAAGAAAACACTCTTACATACCTTTTCTAAAGGAGCGATTTCGTAATGAATGAATCAACACTGGAATTATTTCGTACTTTGACTGAATTCCCGGCTGCACCGGGCTTTGAGAGGGAGCTTCGTTCCTGGTTGAAGAATGCCCTTTCGCCATATACAGATGAGTTCGTGCAGGATCGGCTGGGTAGTCTGTTCGCCGTTCTTCGCGGTAACGATGAAGGTCCAAAAGTCATGGTGGCCGGTCACATGGATGAAGTCGGGTTCATGGTAACCGGCATAACCGAAGCGGGGATGGTCCGTTTCCAGCCGCTTGGCGGTTGGTGGAGCCAAGCCGTGCTTGCTCAGCGCCTGCAAATCATCACCGACAACGGTCCTGTCGTTGGAGTTGTAGGCTCCATCCCGACGCACCTGCTGGATGAAGCGCAGCGCAGCAAGCCGGTCGACATCAAGACCATGTATATCGATATCGGCGCCGATAACAAGGCGGAAGCAGAGTCGTTCGGCATTCGTCCCGGATTGCAAGTGGTTCCGATCTGTGAATTCACGCCGCTCGCTAATCCGAAAAAAATCATGGCCAAAGCGTGGGATAACCGTTATGGCGTTGGCCTCGCGATCGAGCTTGTACAGGCGCTCCATGGCGAGAAGCTGCCTAACACCGTTTACGCCGGCGCAACCGTCCAAGAAGAGCTCGGACTGCGCGGAGCACGTACTTCAGCCAATCTGATTCAGCCGGATATTTTCTTCGGACTGGATGCCAGCGCGGCGAACGACATGATGGGTGACAAGAGCCAGTTCGGCCAATTGGGTCAAGGCGCACTGCTTCGCATCTTCGATCCGACCATGCTGACTCACCGCGGCATGGTAGAGTACGTTCAAGATACGGCGGAGACCAACAAAATCAAATACCAATACTTCGTCTCGCCGGGCGGCACGGACGCAGGCCAAGTGCATCTTAGCGGCATCGGCGTTCCGTCCACCATCATCGGCATATGCTCCCGCTATATTCATACATCTTCGTCCATCATCCACACGGACGACTACGAAGCTGCTAAAGAACTTCTGATCAAGCTCGTGAAAGGTTTGGATCGTACGACACTTCAGACGATTCTGGACCGCGCGTAAGCTAAATGAAAAAAGGGTATCCTGCAGGTCTGGAATAGACCTCGGGATACCCTTTTTCTCTTTTCCCTTCCTCTAAGAAGATAGCGTCTCCTTATGCCTGCCAAAGCGAAACGATATGAGCATCGTTACATAAACGATGACAACCAGCGCCGTATTCAGTACGAATATCATCCGAAATCCGGTAAGCCCCCCTGCCCCTTGGGCTGGAAGAGCCAGCATAGCACCTCCCGCCGCCGTACCAAACATCATCCCCAGATTTCGCGACAGTGCCAAAATGCTGCTGATCAGGCCGAGGTCCGTTTTGGATGTCCTGCCCATCACCAGAGAATTGTTCGGCGGCGTAATGATGCCCATGGAACCGCCGAGCAGGACGATAAGCACAATCAGAAAGAAGATCGGATATGCCGGCGATACAAAACCGAGCACGGTTAACGCTGCTGTCATGAGCAGCAGCCCGGCTGACAATAACGGGAATGTCCCCAGCTTGTCCGACAGGCTCCCGCTCAGAGGCGAGAATATGATCAGCGACAACGGATATCCCATCATGATCAGCCCTGCCGTAGCAGGTTCAACGCCAAGCTCGCTCAACAAAAACACGGGCAGCACAAGCTGAGCCGAGAAAGCCGCCATGTAGGTAATGATGGTGATGATGATTCCCACGCTAACGCCTGCATCCCGAAACAGGTCCAGCTTCATAAACGGGAGTTTCCCTTCCCCTGCTCGTTTCCACCGCGACGAAAGACACCACCCGATGAATGCGACAGCTCCCGCACCGAACACGATGAACAGCACCGAAACCTGCCATGAACCCCAGCCCCACTGAGCCCCCAAATTCACGGCCGTAACCAGTCCGGTTAGCGATATCGCAAAAAAAGCAGCCCCCGGCACATCCAATCGGCTTACGACTTTTTCAGGTTCGTCCTTCGGAATGAAGCGCTGGGCGAACAACCATGCAATCAAAGATATGGCCGTCAGCAGCCAGAAATTGCTCCGCCACGAAAACCACTGAATCAGTATTCCCCCAAGGCTCGGTCCGACCATCGAGCCTGCGGCAACAAACGTGCTGATGAGCCCAAGCGCTTTGCCGCGCTGCTCCTTAGGAAATACGGAGACGATCAGCGCCATATTGGTGGCCTGATACATGGCCGCTCCTACGCCTTGCAGAATTCGAGAAGATATCAGTCCGTTTAATGAAGGTGACAAGGCGCAGCAGAGCGCCCCTGCCATAAACACAAAATAGCCGATATTGTGTATTTTCCGCCGGCCCAGCATATCCCCCAGCTTTCCCATGACAGGAAGCAATATGGAGATGACAAGCAAATAAGCGGTGACGATCCACTGGGCCGTAGGGATGGTGGAGTCGAACGTTCTGGCGATATCAACAAGCGCAATGTTGAACATGCCAGCCGACAGATTGGACAGAAATGCCCCTAAACAAATGGTATATTGGACGATCATCCTTGATCTGTTATTCATGCAGGACTCACCAGCTTTATTCATTAATTTCTGTGCCGCTCATAGAAAAAGCTCCCGCATGCGGAGAGCTTCCCAATGAGTTGAACCACGTTCTGACAAACTAGCCAACGGCAGGCTGAGCGGTCGATATCGATCGCAGCGGCTCCTCAGGCATTTGATCCATCCAAATATCGATAAGCTCCGCCACTTCACTAACTTTCCCGAAATAGCCTTCAATATTCTCAAGCGTCATGTCATGCGCCGCTGGAGAATACGATGCGCAAGCGTCCGCTGCAAGCACAATATGATAATCCAGCATAAAACCGTCCCTTGCCGTCGATTCCACGCACACATTGGTGCTGACTCCCGTCATGATCAGGGTCTCGATCTTCAGCGTCTTTAATACCGAATCCAGCCTAGTATTTACAAAAGCGCTGTATCGGTGTTTATTGACAATGATATCATCCTCCTTCGGCGATACCTCGTAAAATTCCGCGCCCCAGTTCCCTCTCCGGCATACGTTCGCCGATCGGCCCGAGGACCTGGTGGTCCAAGCGTCGGAATCCGTCGCTTTCTCATGAAGCGTCTGAATGAAAATGATGGGCACCTTCAGCTCCCTGGCCCTCTGAAGCAGCTTATGGAGCTGCGGCATCATCTCCGCTACCCCACTAACATCGCAGCCCGCTTGAGACAGCGCCCCCTCGGGATGACAATAATCATTTTGCACATCGACCACAACAACCGCCGTTTTGCTGCCAAGCATCAGCTGATTTAAAGATTTCATCATGACTCTCTCCCTTCCAGGTCGTGTATTTGTACATCATGCACCTTCCGATCACTTCTTGGAATTGTTTACAAACTGCATATCCACCAGCGCATCATAGGTATAGTCCCCTTTAAATATCCCCGTCTCGATCATGACATCCATATCGTGCTTCAACGCCTCTTCCGAAATCATCCCGTCCAAGCTCCAGAGATTGTCGGCATAGGCCCGGTCCAAGGCAGCTTGGATCGCATCATCGGACAACGTCGGGAATTCGGCTATCAGATTTTTCTTGGCTAGTTCCTTATCCGTTTGCACGACTGCAAGCGCTTCGATCATGGCATCCGTGAAACTTTGAACGGCTTCCGGGTCCTTCTCGATGGTTGACTTCTTCACGCTGAGAACCGAGTACGAGAAATCCCCCAGATCATGAAACTTGTAAAACGGCTCTTCCCATACATTCTTTGATATCCCGTCGCTAATCTGCGGCTCGGCTCCGTTCGCAATGTCAGCCGCGCCCTGTTGGACCATCGTCACCACCGTGGAGCCATCTGCCGGTTCGAGCAGCTGCACATCCTTCTCCGGATCGAGTCCGAGCTGAATCAGGAGATAGCGGGTTAGAAGGTTGGGCGTACCGCCGTGGCGACCGGCGTTAATCTTTTTCCCTTGTAAAAATGCCTTCAGGTCTTCGGGGGAATGGCTTGCAGGAGCGGTGCCTTTCTTAGCCATTAAATACACATTCGCCCGATTGACGACATTCACGACCGAAATGATCGGATCGGAATTGTTGTTGTTAGCCAAGGCATTGGACTCCGTCCCGCCAATAACGCCCCAGGCATCTCCGCTGACCACGGCGGTTACGTGCGCTCCTCCGGCCGCTTGGATGACCTCAACGTCGAGCCCTCTTTTCTCAAAGAAGCCTTCCCGCTGTGCGACGTACAGCGGCAGATAGCCCGTGGAGTGAAGCGGCTCGGCGATCACGATTTTCTTCAGCTTCCCGTCACCGGAAGCGGACGCGGTGCTGTTATCGTTTTTTTCATTGCCGCAGGCTCCAAGCAGACCGGTGACCATGAGCAGTGCGAACAGCAGTGAACGTTTCTTCATTTTTTGGTTCATATGAATTCCCCTTTTAATAGAAATAATGAGTTCGGTTATTCTGTCTATTGTTTGGTCAATCCCTTGGATAACCACTTCTCCAGCACCACCACGCCCCAGTACATCACCATGGACAGCAGCGACAGGACGACGACACCGACCCACACGAGGTTGATATCCAGTATCGTTCCTGCATACATAATCATCCGGCCGACGCCCTGGCTTGAAGCGATGAACTCGCCCACGATGGCACCTGCCAGCGCAAGGGCAATATTAATCCGCAAGCTGCTGATGATCCAGGGCATGGACCATGGTACGACAACCTTGGTAAAAACCTGATGCCGCTTGGCGCCCAGGGAATACATCAGCTTCTCCATATCCGGATCCACACTCTTCACGCCGCTGTATGCGGAAAGCGCCGAAACGACAACCGTCATAGAGAAAGCCAACGCCACCTTGGAAAAAAATCCGATTCCCAGCAGAATGACGAGTACAGGTGCCAGTGCGAGCTTGGGCATCGCATTTAAAATGATCAGATACGGCTCGCTGATGCCGGCATACGATCTTGACCACCAGAACGACAGTCCGAGCAGTGCGCCGAGAAAGGTTCCGAACACAAAACCGAGAATCGTCGAGCCGGATGTATACGTAATGTCCCGGAGAAGGGTTCCTTCGGTCATCTGGGTCCAGGTCGTGCGAAGAATCGCGCTGGGGCTGCTCCAATTGTAGGAATCCAGCAGGCCGATCCGGGTGAACACCTCCCATACCAGAAAAACAAGAACAGCCACAGCGGCCCGCCCCCAAACGATTCGCCGGCTTCTGCGGCGCTCCAGCGCCTCTTCATCCAAGATGTACGGCACAACCTCCGGCCTTTTGGACGAACCCGCTGCAGGCTCCGCAGACGTCACGGCATGTACGATAAAAGCCTCTTTGCGTGCAGTTTCCATTCCAGTTCCCTCCTCATTTTTTTATTCCCTAAGAGATTTGTTCTTCATCTTGTCCAGCTGACAGTAAATCCATGAGATGATGCTTCAGCTCCATGAAGGCCGGAGACGTCATGTCTTCCGTTTTACGGGGACGCTCCATCGTTACGGTAATTTTGGACTTGATCCGCCCGGGTCTGGACGAGAATACATAGATGTCATCCGATAAATAAATCGCTTCGTCAATGTCGTGGGTGACAAACAGCACCGTCTTGCCAAAATCCTCCCAGATCTGCAGCAGCCAGTTCTGCATGGTCAGCCGAGTCTGGGCATCCAATGCGCCGAAGGGCTCGTCCAGCAAAATGATGTCCCTGTCGTAGAGCAGCGTCCGCAGCAGCGCGGCACGCTGTTTCATCCCTCCTGAAAGCTCCTTCGGATAATGCTTGTCAAAGCCCTTCAGACCGTATTTATCCATCAGGGGCAGCGCCCTCTCCACGGCTTCCTTGTAGGGTACGCCCCGGACCTCCATACCCAGAATGATGTTGTCGAGGATAGTGCGCCAAGGCAGAAGCATGTCCTTTTGCAGCATATAGCCCACATAACCGGTTGTCCCGACGATATCCTTTCCGTCAGCCGTCACTTTGCCCGTGGAGGGCGGCATCAAACCGGCGATAATGTTAAACAATGTTGACTTGCCGCAGCCGCTGGGACCGATAATGCTGACAAAACGTCCCTCCTCAATCGCCAGACTCGTCTCCCGCATGGCCGGGATCTCTTCCCCGTTTCGGCGAAACCATTTGCTGACACCCGAAATTTCAATTTTGTGAGTCATGGCCCTTCCTCCCTCTCCTTTGAGTTTCATATTTTTTCAGAAACAACAGAAATTTATTTTCAAAAGCGGATGTAACAAAAAATCGCCAGTCCAGCCCCAAGCCGCACACATGTATGTGCCTTGGTACTAAACTGACGATCGGCCCGCTCTCTACTCGAGGTTGTTCAAAAAGTCATCTTTCGACATCGAATATTGAATTCAGCCGGCCCTTCCGGTGCTCACGCAGGTTTTGCCTACGCTCCGCTCCTGACGTCCCTAGCTTCATCCAACTAAAGCGTTTTGAAAAAACGCTCATCGGAAGCATAAGCTTCGGTGCTGAAAACCTGACTTTTTGAATCCGTACTACAAGAGTTCCGGCATGTCGTTCAGATATGCTTCGACCTCCTTCTCCAAGATTACGATGGTACCGGAAAACTCGGTCTCTGCATCATAGTCTTTAAGAATGGAGATGATTTTAAATTGAAACTGCTGTTCCAGGGAAGCTTTAATCTCCTGCTTGAACACCTGGAATAAAAGGTGGTCCAACTGCCGGGTAGAGAGGGGGTAATTCTCATCCAGCAGTTTGAGGACGGGGACTCTACTATTTCTCGATACAATGATGATTTTGTTGCCAACGAAATCGACTTTTTGCTGCTTTACACCCACGTTAAATATTTTCTTATTTATCGCGTTGTAAACCCTCAAAAGATCCTGTTTGAGTTCGCCTGCTGTCATCATGGTTCAACATCCCTTTGTGTAAATTAATATTACATTGACCGGGGTAGGTATAGGGTGTTTATCGAGTTTTTTCTGTCCTTGGGTATAATTATAGGTGAATTTGGGTAATTGTCAATACACCTACGTTAAAAAAGATAACAAATATTTGATTCGTGTTATTTTATATAACATTTATATACCATAGACTTAAATGTGATTCGTTTGCTTCTGTCCACTGACGCTATATATAGAGCAGTCCTGAGCAATCGTCATGCGCTGCCCCCTTCCTGTCTCCATGTTCTATCTCCCGTTAAAAATCCGTTCCAGGAACAAGACGCCCTCCCTCTTCTGGTACTCATTGACTTCATGGCCAGAGAACGGATAGTCTCTTATTTCTTTTGCCGCTTTCATTCGGTTGTATGCGGCATATATGGTTTCGGGCATGCAGACCGTATCCTTCCAACCGACGGATACCATGACCGGCACCTGGATTCGCGGCGCCAGATTCAGCATGTCGAAATACGAGAGATGCTCCAGGATTTGATTCAATTGCTCCGGGTAGCGCTTTATGTATTGGGCGATTTCGTTCAGCGAGCTAGCCGAATGCAGAATCCCGTAGTCCATCCTGCACATGTTGGGAATGTCCGCCACAATGGCCGCGACCTTCGGATTCAGAGCCCCTGCAAGCAGTGCCAGTCCGCCGCCCTGGCTGCCGCCAACCACGGCAATTTTTTTCGGATCCACTCCAGGCTGCTCCGATGCCGCATCCACTGCCCTCACAGCATCCATTACAACTGCCATGTAATAGGAGCGACGAATATCCATAAGCCCCTGCGTCACCCAGCCCTTAACCACGCCGCTGTCCAATGGAAGCAGATTCCCCGTCTCGCCGCCCTGCCCCCTTACGTCCACGGCAAACACCGCATAACCGAGCATCAGCCAATGGGCATATCGTTCCGGAAATCCACGGTCTCCGGTATAACCCGGGAAGGTTACGATACACCCTCGAGGCTTCTCGTCCGCAGAAGGATTAGCGGGAGTTATATACCAAGCATGGATGGGCGTATCATCATAACCATGATAAGTAACCTTAGATACTTCCATGTAAGGATATGGCGTCGTTTCCGGTTGACTAACCATGTGGAGCGGCTTATTGCCATACGACTTCAATACTTCCTCCCAAAACCGATTCAAAACCTGCTCGTCGATCGTGGGCTCCGGATACAAGTTACCAAGCTCATTCTTACGCTGATCAATGGTATTCATTCTGAGTTTAAATCTCCTTTTCGCGAGTAAAGTGGAAGTTCATATGACA
The DNA here is from genome assembly GCF_049893405.1 of Paenibacillus sp. Dod16. Lineage (NCBI taxonomy): Bacteria > Bacillati > Bacillota > Bacilli > Caryophanales > Paenibacillaceae > Paenibacillus > Paenibacillus sp. Dod16. The sequence continues at coordinate 65,138 of NZ_JBNDYG010000013.1, read as the reverse complement.
TGGTTATTTCGGCAAAACATATGTAATCCCCTTCGAAGCGGTAGGAATTCATGCCGGTTTATTTAAAACCCTTCTCAACAATAACGAATCGGCAGTGGCTCCAATCGCTATCTTTCTCAAAAAATATTAAAAGTGATCATAGATTTATAAAGTGGAACATATCATACATAGAAACTATGAAACCAATGGGTTGATATAAACGAAGACCCGCCTCTAGCAACACGACATCTAATAGCGAATGGAGACGATGAATATGCTGCAAGGTTTAACAAGCGCAGGACTCGGAAAACTTGAAAGCGATTTACAGTTTATCGAACTCGCGGCCAAATACGATTTCCAATGCATCGATATCGATGCCAAAGGTCTTGTAGACCGCCTTGGCGTGGAGGCGGCAGCCGATATGTTGAAATCCCGGCAACTGGAGATCGGGGCCATCGGCCTTCCCGTAGAATGGAGAGGAACGGACGAGCAGTTCCTAAGCGGCCTCGAGAAACTCCCAGCAGCTGCGGCAGCCGCCAAGGCTCTCGGCTGCACACGGTGCTGTACATACATTCTTCCTTCCACCGATGCACCCGCTGCTCATTTCATGGCGCTGGCCACCACCAGACTGCGGGCATGTGCCAACATTTTGGGGGCATACGGAATTCGATTGGCCTTGGAGTTCGTAGGACCGCATCATCTGCGCACCCAATGGAAGAACCCGTTCATCTGGACGGTACAAGAAACTTTGGATTGGATTGATGCCATCGGGGAGCCGAATGTCGGGCTGCTTTATGATGCATATCACTGGTACACCAATGAGATGACGGTCGCGGATATCCGGCAGCTGCGCGCTGAACAAATCGTTCATGTCCATATTAACGATGCCAAGAACATACCCGTGGGAGATGTGCTTGATAACGACCGGCTTTATCCCGGTGAAGGCGTAATAAATCTGCCTGGGTTCCTTCAGGCTCTGAATTATATCGGCTATGCAGGCCCGGTGACACAAGAAATATTGACGCCTTCCACGCCGACCGGGACCCCTGAAGAATTGGTTGCTAAATCACGGCGAGCCTTCGATAGCGTATTCGGTGCTGCAGGACTGTAGTAGAGGATCCAGGCCACATAACGGAATGATTCCACCTGTACAGGGAAACACTGAAATGGTAGGTTAAGTACCTTTTCGGGAGGTTTCAGGTATGAACGGATTTGAGAAAGAGGAACGGGATAAATTTACGGATCTAACTACCGTGGAGTCCCAGCGAAACGATTTAACCGCGGAGGAATTCCCGGAGGGTCCTTACGGATCCAGCCTGCGGACCGAAACGCTTGGTAAAAGCAGTCCGTGGAGAGCGGATCAAAGACCACCGAACTCCTTCGATTACGAAAACAGAGGTCTCCACAAAGAGATGAAGCGAGATTATCCTTCGGAAGACCAGATCTTACAAACCGAGTTGGACGAGGATAAAGCCTGACCCGCTCTTGTCGCTAAATCCCCCTCTTTGTCCTTTTAATAGGACAATGAGGGGGATTTTTTGCCAAAAACAGCCGCTGCAAAAACGCATACCACCTCTTCAGCATACATAAAATGGCATGAGAAAACCTGATTCGACGTGCCTTGATTGAAGAGGTTCCGCCATGACGGCGGGTTTACTTCAGCATCAGGTTTCCACTCAACATATCGTTCACTCTTGGCCGTATGCCTAATTACCAATAAGGGAGGCGAGGTGGACACCTTGTAGGAGGGGATCTGAATACCTAGCCTGAAGCGTAAAGATGACTTTGTCGTTTATGTGGTAACATTGTCCAATATGAAACGCTACATCTCGATTGAATTCATTGGGGGGACATGCGGTTACATCATCGGTCAAAGGGGACTGCATTCCGACATCTTCGGTATGCTCGGCAGTATGGCGGCACCCATGGCTATCCGGGCCGTGCTCCAATGGCAGGCACCTAAACCGAAGCGAGCCTCTTCCCGGAAGAGGCTCGCACTTTTGTTCCTTCTACATTAACACGCTTTACAAGTTCTGCTGCAGCTTGCCATCTCCCCCTACGGCATCAGCGGCTGCCTTTGGATCAGCATCGGAACCAGCCGTCTCTTCTTCCAGCATTTCTTTGCTGCCTCTCCGGAACTCCTTGATCGTTGTTCCGAACGCCCTTGCCAACCGGGGCAGCTTGGACGGGCCGAACAACAACAGACCGATCAGTACCAATACAGCTAAACCTGTAAAACCGATATTCAACGGCATGAATCCAGTCTCCTTTAGCCTCTTTTTTCACACTAGCCCATAGGCCTGTTCATAGAATTTGCCCCTGACGGAAATGACAAGGCTTGCCGATCCGCCGCTTTCCTCGGGAAGCGCGGTAAGTAAACTCGCGGCTGGCCCGTCCCCACTCCGAAGCTCCAGTTTGAGGACATTGGAATAGTTTTTCATCCGGTAAGGAACATTCTGAGACGTGTAGGCGGCTGGCCGAATCCAAAGCGCGGTATCCGAGGTCCTGTTCAAGGCTACTGCGGCTTCCGCCTCCTGATAATCCGGGTGATTGTCGATGGCAGCAGCCGTAAACAAGGCATATTTGCTCTGGAATGCTTTCTCCCCCAAGAACATCCCTTTGGAGAAATCGTCGCTTCCCGTTCCGCCGGGAAGCGGAAGGGGCGTCCAGGACCGGTAATCCCATGAAGCCTCCTGAACAGCGTAGCGGAAGAGCGCCTCTACATCGAAGGAGCGTGCCGTCGAAGGCTGCATCGCTCCCGCCTTTGTCAGCCGATGTTCGATGGCTCCGTTATTATTTCGGAGCTCCACTTGAAAATGGTATTCCCTTAGATGGATATGCCCGAGCCTCCGCATTCCCGGAACGATCCATGCACCCTGGCAGTGCTCCATTTCCTGAAACTCCGTTTTTGAGCGATTGTATGGAAACTCACAGTTAATGAGCCGGGGGAGAACCGTGTATTGGCTTGCCCTTACCGGTCCGCTTTCCGCCCGGCAATTAATGAAAGTCGGCCTGATGACCCGATCCAGCACGATGGAGGCACTTTCCCTTGTCTGGATGGAGCAGTTCACGAATCTCGGATGGTTGATCCGGTAAGGAACACCACTTCCGATGAAGCCGTCAATTTTAATCGGTGTGCTGTCCGGTTCGATTCGACTCTCCCAGCCTTGGGCGAACCCGTTGGAATGATGATCCGTACCGGAAAAAAAGGAGTCTGACACAAGCAAATGCGATAATCCGAACTGTCCCTCGGTCCGGGCATCGTCAACGGGAGGGGTAAAGCCTGCGACATCCGGCGGATTGCCTTCGTCACCGCCCAGAACGGCGAGCCCGATTTTACCCTGAAACAAGCAATCTTTAATGGTGGCATATTCAATGGAGCCGTATTCCGCGGTTGCAGATAACCGCCCCGATGCATCCAGAAACACCCCCGCTTTCTGCCAGTAGCCGACAACAGAGACGCGATCCAGCTTCACATGAGTAGCATTATCAATCCACAGCCCAACATCGAACATGGCATGTTCATCCGTAAGCTGGGTCGTAATGTTCCCTAGTGCGTCGCGAATCTTGAAGTCGGACAGGATCTTAAGGTCGGACAGCTGGGTACCGTCAGCATCGGCATCCAGCTTCACCGCGCAGGTGAAATCCCGAAAATCGTCCCTGTTACTGGAATACGTCCGGGAACCGTTTCCCGTAAACATAAGGACGGTGCCGTTCTCCATATCCAGGATGCTATCCGGGACCTCATTGCGCCTTTGCCCAAAAGCATACCACGAGGAAGCACCGCTTCCGCGGACAAACGTATTACGGGGGATGATCAGCGTATCGGTCAATCGAAAAACCCCCGGCGGGAAAAACAAACTCTTTCCTCTGGCTGCTCCCAGAGCCGAACGAACCGCTTCCGTATCGTCGGACATTCCGTCGCCTACTGCACCAAACCATGCAGCGTTAACGCTCCCGTCATGCAGTCGCTTAAAGCGGGCTCCGGCAACGGATGCAACAATCGTTCCGGTATTATCGGGAGAAGTGTTATCTGCAGGATCATATATGAAATGCCCCTCCTGTCCCGGGTCCGTAACGAAATAAATCAAATCCTCTCTCGGCTCCTCCATACCCCGGAGTTCAGCCAAGGTAACGGCAATGATATAACTCATGTTCATTAACAATGGTGGTTTGTTTTTGTCATCGTCTCCATAAACGGCATCGGTTACAGCCGGAGCGCCTTGACCAAAAGCCGTTCTCGCCAATGGACCTTTCAGAAAATGCTCAGCTGCCAATGCCGCCCCCGCAAATCCGAGGGCGGACAGCATACTGCGCCTGCTCATTGGACGGTCCATCAGCGGCTGCTGCGTACGTTCACCTTGGACGTCATCACTTTCATGTCGAATGCTCATCATCGATCCCCCCATCATTCATCTTCTTAAACCTTGACGGTTTGCAGCCAAACCTCCATCGCCTTTTTAGCCTCGAGTGTGGTAACGCCGCTGGATCTCACCGTCGATCCCATGGGCACGCCTTGAAGAGCGGCCAGCATTTTCGCCGAGGAGGGGTAACCGAATCGGAGCAGCGCGTCGAGATATACAAGCTCCCTGTGAAGCTTCTCCGCATGGGCCGATCCTAGCGAAGCCGCCCTCCAGAAGTCTAAAACAGAGCCTGCTCCGGCAGCCGAAACGATGGCCATGATACCCTTAGCTCCTTGACGAATGGCTTCCAGCATGAACGGGGTGTTCGCCTGGTAAACAATCGTACCTTGAGCCACCTCGATCTTACCCATTATGCCTTCCATCGTACAGGTTGTGTCCTTGATCCCGATCACGCTGCCAGTATCCGTTAACCTGGAATAGACCCAGGGTTCTATTGCATAGGGCTCCACCAAGGGCCACTCATAGAGTATGACCGGACATTCCGCTATATCGGCCAGCCCCGCGAAGTGATCCGCGAGCTTGCCTTGGTCGACCCCCATGCCGGCCGGGGGGACAAGAACGACGCCCGCAAGCCCCGTATCCATCACTTGCTTCAGCTCTTCCTGCTGCAGCTTCGGAGCCTCAAGATTGCCCGTAGCCACAACCGGGGTGTTCCCCGCCAGCTTCACAGCCCTTCGCATCAGCTCCAACCGTTCCGTTAATGTCAGCCATTTCATTTCGCTGCTGCCGCATACGGCAAACAAGCCTTGGGGCCGGAAGGACAGCTGCCACTCCACGTAGCGTTCATAAGCCTCCCAATCGATGCTTCCGTCCTCGTGAAACGGGGTTAGCAGTAGGGAGAAGACACCCTCGAACTTCTTGGTTAACTCCGCTTTTTTGGTCAAAGCCCATATCCTCCTATCCATATACGAGAGATCGAAAATTCCGAATGTTGTGGAACGTAATCAAGTTCCCATTATGCGCATCCTTGGCTCTGGCATCGCCCGATCGGCTGGCAATGAGCAGATCTTCCCCGTCGATGGCCATGCTGGCATAATGCCGCGACTGCTTCGGCGAGGCTCCGATCGACACGATAGCCGCAAAACACCAGTCGATGCAATTCGTTGAGTAATGGAGCTGAAGACGGTGCCGCTCGTTGTTCGGCAGATCGAAGCGCTCCGCCGGCAGGCGCTCCTTGCGCGTCATGCTGTCTGTGGACTGCGAGCTGAGCAGCCAATACAACCTGCTCACCTCGTCAAATAACAGATGAAACTTCATTTGCCCTCCGGGGCACGGGACAAACACTGCTCGTTTGCCGGAAGGCGTCGTCTCCAGCATCGTTGTCATTGTGCCGTCGTTGTTCTCCACTACTTTGGCGATGGCGGCAAAACCGGTACCTCCCGTATGAGCTCTCGCCCACAGATGAAACGTCCTGCCCTCGGGATCATACCAGTAATGGTCAGGATCGGTGAATTGAACGACGTTCGTTTCCAGCCAGCCGACGGGCGGGCAATTCAACTGACCCTTGAGGTAATCCGAATTTTCGGTGAAAAAGGGGACGCCAAAATAATCGAGACGATCCGACGGAAAGGCATCGACGGCTGTTAAGCGGGAAGCGTAAGTCCAGCTGACCGGCTCCAGCAGGTCTGCGTCTTCCCGTGCCCGCATGAGGACCGGCTGGATTTCACTAACTGGCCACACCGTCATGTCATGCTGCCGAATATCCTCCATAACCAGGTATACATTCCCCTTGGCATAATGGACATTGCAAGGAGCCTGGTGCCAATCCCCTTCATCGGTCAGCTGGACCGGCTCGGACCAGGTAAGCCCCCCGTTATCGGATCGGATGATCATCAGATTGACGCAGTGCCCTAGAATGTAAAGTGCTCCTCCGGCCAGAAAGGGGCGTGCATGCATAAAGGGGAAGTCATGCGTATGCTGCCAAGTACGCCCTTTGTCGTCCGATACAAACACTTTCCCTTGCGTAATAAACCCTTTGCGTGAACCTTTCGGCCCCGGAAGATCGGGGACTCCCTTTCCTCCGAGATCCATTGTTAATACGAGTCGTCCGCCTGGCAGATTAATAATGGCAGGCGAGTAACAATAAACGGACTGTGGATCCGGCGACTCGAATACGGTGACATAATCATCGGCACACGGCCTAATCCTGTGCGCGGTTTCTTCCATGTTCATGCGGTTACCCTCCCGATTCGGTTGTTATATGGGGCAGTAGCTTAACGCACGCTGCCGCCCCCTTTGATGTCAACTACGGATATAACGGTCATATGCCTGCTGTTTGATTTCGATCATTTCATCCAATCCCATTCGCTTTAAATCTTCTACGTATTTGTCCCATTCAGCTTCAATGCCGCCTTCCACGATCCATTTAGCTTCCATTTTGCGGACATACGTCATGATGTCGGTTGCCAGTACGCCAAGACGTTTGTTCTCTTCCGCCGTCATATACAAATTAGGGTACGTCCGATCCTCCGGAACGATATAAGGCTTATAAATTTCATAAAATCCGTTGCGCAGCTTATCGCTTTCGCTCTTCTCCAGCTTTTGCAGCCATTCGCTTGAGACCAGAAGCGGGAAGGCCGTCGAAGGCGTCGTGCTGCCGATCCAAGTGGAGATATCCATTCCGTCCTGAGGCGGCACGATTTCAATCTTGCCGTCCGACTTCTCCTTCAGATGGGTACCAAAGGGACCGTATTTAAACTGCATCGCCGATTTCGGATCGTTCAATGTGTCCACCAAACGCATCGTCGCTTCGGGGTACGGGTTGTTCTTCGTAATCGAGAAGAAGTTGAGAATGATCCGGTTGTCCTGCCTTCTCCACAGTTGGTGACCCTCCGGTCCTTTCAGCGGAGGCATCGCCACGTATTCATGAACTCTGTCCCCCAGCTCATACGTTCCGTTAAAAGAGGCGATCAAACCGACCTTTGGCGTTTCGTCCTTCGTCTTGGATAGCATCTGTTTGGCATCCTGGGTAAAGGATTCCTGATCCAACAGCCCTTCCTCGTATAAGCGGTTCAGGAACGCGATTGCCATCTTGTACTCCGGAATGGCCGGCTCGAACACCACCTTTTTATCCTTGACGGAGAAGCCGGTAAGCGCATCGGCAAGCCCAAACGCCCCAAACAGCTCATAGTACCCATTCGTCGTMGTGTTGTGACGGAAGGTTGACGGGATTTCATCCGCTTCGCCGTTCCCGTTCGGATCTTGCTCTTTGAACGCCTTTAGCACTGCAATCAATTCATCCGGCGTTGTCGGCACTTCAAGGCCGAGTTTATCCAGCCACGTTTTATTCAACAGAAATGTGTTCCGATATTGAAAATGGGCCTGATCTTCAAACCACGGGATGGAATATATGTGTCCGTCCGGCGCCGTAGCCATCCGCCGTACTTGCGGATTCTCATCCAAAACTTTCTTGATGTTCGGCGCGTATTTGTCGATCAAATCCTCCAAGGGAATCAGAACGCCCTCCGTTCCGTAATCCACCACATCCTGTGTCGTCAGCCCGTTGAAAAATGCGTCCGGGAATTCTCCGCTGGCCAGAATTAAATTTTTCTTCTCGGTCCAGCTCTCAGACGGGATCTGTTCCCACTCGACATCGATATTCGTTTTTTCCTCCAGGTCCTGCACCAGCACCATTTCGTTATAATCCTTGTGATAATGCTGTTTGACAACCGGAATCCGGATGCGGATCTCTTCATTTACGACCGGAAGTCCCGTTTCGTTGAAATTCGCTTCGGTGCTTGGCGCCTGTGCACCTTCCTTTGCTTCATTTCCGCTGCTGCAGCCCGCCAGAAGAAGAGCCGCCGCCACCGCGTATGCCGTAGACCTCGCCATCCATCGTTTCAAGATAACCACCCTTTCGTGATCTTTGGATTAGCCTTTCAAAGAACCAATCATGACACCTTTCACAAAATACTTCTGAACCATCGGATACAGGATGAGCACAGGAATGCTGGCTACGATGATGACCCCGTATTTGATGGATTCCGACAAGCTGTTGCTGGCACCGAGATCCAGGTTCATCAGTTCCTGCACCTCGTTCTGGATGAGTATGTTCCGCAGGACCAGCTGAAGCGGGTACTGAGCTTCATTCCTTAAATAGATCAGCGCGCTGAAGAACGAATTCCAATGGCTTACCCCGTAAAACAGGACTAGAACGGCCAGAATGGATTTTGATAATGGAAGCGCCACTTGCAGAAAAAACTTGAAATCCGAGCAGCCGTCCATGGCTGCCGCCTCCCGGAGTTCATCCGGAATGTTGTGTTGGAAGAAGGTACGGGTAATAATCAGATTCCAGACACTGACGGCCCCTGGTAATATCAAAGCCCACATGGAATTCATCAAGCCCAAAGATTTAACCAGCAGGTAGGTCGGAATAAGCCCTCCGCTGAAAAACATGGTGAACGTAATGAGAAACATGAACAGATTCCGGCCGTACATGTCTTTGCGGGACAGGGGGTAAGCCCCCGTAACGGTTATGGCTACATTGACCGCAGTCCCGACCGTCATGTAAACGAGCGTATTTTTGTATCCGACCCATATCGTCTGGTTCTCCATTATCCTCTGATACCCCTCAAGGGTAAAATCGACAGGAAACAGCCATACCTTGCCCCCGCTTACGCTAATCGGATCACTTACAGATGCGATGATAATAAAATACAATGGATACAGGATCACAATGAGCAGCAGCGTAAGAAACGCATAGTTGAATAAATCGAACACTCTATCCGCCCTTGATCTGGAATGCATGTCGGAGCTCCTCCTTTCTACCAAAGACTCGTTTCGGTCTGTTTTTTGGCGATCCGGTTGACGGTGACGAGCAGGATAAAATTCACGATGGAATCGAACAAGCCTACCGCCGCCGAGAAGCTGTATTGGGTACCCAGCAGCCCTGTCTTATACACATAGGTCGATATCACTTCCGACGAGTCCAGATTCAAGGAGTTCTGCATCAAAAAGGTCTTCTCGAAACCGACCGTCATGATCGAACCCAGCTGCAGGATGAGTACAATGATGATTGTCGGCAGGATCGAGGGGATGTCGATGTAGCGTATTCGCTGCAGTTTAGTCGCCCCATCGATGATGGCGGCTTCATGAAGCCCCGGATCCACCCCTGCCAATGCAGCCAAATAGATGATCGCCCCCCAGCCTGCCCCCTGCCATACGCCAGAAAGAACATGCAGTGTCTTGAACCATTCCGGCGAGCCGAGAAAAAAGACAGGATCCCCTCCCAAACCAACGATAAGATGATTGATCAATCCGCTGCCCGGGGACAGAAAAATCGTCAGCATCCCCACAATGACAACCGTCGATACAAAGTGAGGCGCATAGGTTACGGTCTGGACAAACCGTTTAAAACGGCGACTGGACAGTTGGTTGAGCAGAAGCGCAAGCAGGATTGGTATCGGAAATCCTAGAGCCAACCCGTATAAACTCAAGCCCAGTGTATTTTTGATTAAAGTCCAGAACTGGAAGGAATTAAAAAAACGCTCGAAGTGTTCCAAACCGACCCAAGGACTTCCGATAATTCCCCTTGTCGCCAAAAAGTCTTTAAACGCGATCTGCACGCCGTACATCGGTATATATTGAAAAATCACGAAGTACGCAAGCGTAGGTAAAAACAATAGGTACAGCTGGTAATGCACTCTGATTTTTCGCAGAAACAGCTTCATCCGTCGTATCACCCCCTCTCTGTACACAACATAAAGGGAACGGCGGGAGGTGTAAATTTACCGTTTATGTACAGGATAAACGGGATGTGACAACGGAGTTGACGGCTTCTGCCGCCGATTGACGAACGGCATTGATCAAATATGACCTGCATATGCAAACGTTTACAATTATTTATGCTTCATAGTACGGTAATCGCCTGGCGTCATGCCTTCCTGCTCCTTGAATTTTCTAATAAATCCGGAGACGCTTCCGTATCCAATTTGGTCTACCAGTTCCTGCAGATTCCCTTCCCCATGCGTTAACAGCTCCTTCGCCTTTTCCATGCGCAGCCGGTTCACATAATGAGAGATGGTGAAGCCTGTCTGTTCCTTGAAATAGCGGCTCAAATACGAGGCGGACATCCCCAGCTCATCCGCCAGATTTTGCACCGAGAATTGCGTAGATCCAAAATTATCCCCGATATACTGCTTCATTTTCTCCACTGGTTCCCTATTTCCGCTCTCCTTTCGTTCGCTTATAATTCGGCGGATATCCGCGGAGATGTCCTTTACCAATTCGATCAAGTCATCCACGGTTTCAAATTCCGTCAGTTTCACCACATCCGGATACCTCTCAGCCAGCGCCTCTTCATCAAGTTCCATGTCCTCCAGAATAGCCAGGATCACGTTGATCAGATCAAAACAAATGCACTTGACCATAAATAACGGAAGCTGCTCTTTACGAATCCGATCGATCAGTTGACGAAGAAACGCATCAATGCCGCTGGTGTCGCTTTGGTAGATGAACTGCTTCAGGCGGTTCCATTGGCTCTTCGAATAACCGTTCCGGTTCGTCTCGGCTTCAGAAACGGCTTCGCGGAAAAAAATCAGGCTTCCCTTTCCCTTAATCAGTCTGTAATTTAGCGCTCCGCAGGCTTCGATATAAGATTTGCCCAGCTCCTCCAGCTTTACGTAAGAGTTACCGACCCCGATGGTAACGTCCATGCCGAGTGAACGGCTAAGGGTCTCATGGGTAATCTTCAGCAGCATCTCCATCGTTTCAACAGCTTCGTCTGTTCCCATTACCAATACGAGCTGCTCGGCTTCGAGCCCCTCGATACCGAAAACCTCCGTTCCCTGAGGGAGAGCTTCACACCATCCGTCCGGCAGTCCTGCAACCGACAGGTGTCCGTGATTTTTCGGAAAAAGAAGCACCATGACGGTATAAAACACGCTCTCTAATCGGAGCCCTGCCAGCTCTCCTTTTCCGCGCAGATCATCTTTGCTTTTGTATTCGCCTTTAAGCAGGTTCAGGATCAGATAATACTTGAGCGCTGGACGGCTTCTTTCAATTTTCCGGTTCAATTCATCGTTGTTCTCCGACATCACATCCAGCGCTGATCGAATCGATTCAATCTCGCCAAGCCTACTCCCCGGGGGAATGTTCACTTTACTGTCGGCAAGCCGCTTCAGCATCCGGATCGGCTTATAGTTCATATGGGTGGCAAAGAAAATAAGAATGCTTCCGACCAGCACAAGCAGCAGCAACCCGTAAAATGTCCTGCTTTTGGCCTGCTCCACCTTTAGCATGACCGTATCCTTATCCACCAGCGCGATATAGGTCCAGCCGAACTTGGCGGATTCATCCTGAAACACGAAATATTCACGCTCTTCAAAATTCAGCGTGCCTTGACCCTCGCTGTTTGCTTGCAAACGTTCCAGCAGGATTTCGGCTTTGCCGGGATCCATGCTCTGGGAAGAGGTGATCAGATCCCCCTTCTCGTCCAAAATGAGCGTGTTGCTCCATGCATCCTCAAACTTCTTTTTAATTAATTCCTTAAACCGGTTTTCGTTGATCAAGTATATAACCGTACCAAACGAATCGGATGGATTCGGGCCGATCGGCATCACGTAGGTAATATAGCGTTCACGGCCACCAACCGCTGTTCGTACATCTTCGGATTTCCGTACATGGGGAACGGCTGCTTCGTTAATGTCCCGATAGAATTGCTCCGGCTCCCAGTTTTCGAATGTATAGATTTTGTCCGTGAATTCGGCTGCGTCGTAAGTGCTGTATGGGGAATATACTTTATGATGTCCATGGAAATATAACAGGAAATTGGAGATGAAGGTGTTGGCGCTGACATAATTTCGCAGCTGGGAGATGGTGTCAAGTTCGGTAAACGGACTTTTCGTCACCTGGTAAGGGGTTAGGCGGGTGTTGCCCGAGATATGGAAGGCGATGTTGTGAAGCTCGGTCATCTTGACGTCCACATTCTCCTTCACCTGGGAGAGCAGATTTAAATTGCCCCGGGTTACTTCGTCTTCCAGCAGCTGAATGAAATACTGGTATACAAAAAAACCGACCATCATGACCGGAAGCAGCAATATGACCACATACGTAACGACGTATTTGTACAACAGTTTGGAATTAAACCGACTTAAGCCCATTTGCATTCCCCCTTTATCATCTGTAGGATTTATTTTCATTGTAAGTAAATTATCGCATATGTAAATGCTCCGGCGCTGTCCATAAAACGGCGATAATGATTGGGGCAGGTTTGAAATGATGCTCACCGCGGAAGAAAACCGCTTGTCCATAACGCCTCAACAAAATGCACCTACCCTCTGCACAACTCGTGAAGAGCCAAGCTTTAGATAGATGCAACGAGCCATCATGGCTTATCCGTTCTGGAAAGTATTTCAACACGCCGCTTCTTCCTACCGTTTCTGCTTGTAAAACTCATGATACAGCTTCATCAATGCCCGCTTCTCAATCCGTGACACATAGCTGCGCGATATGCCGAGTTCCTTGGCGATCTCCCGCTGCGTCCGTTCTTCTCCACCCGCTTCCAGCCCAAAACGACCAATAACGACTTCCTTCTCCCGGTCGTCCAATATATCGAGGTTCCGATAGATCTTACTCTTCTCAATCTTTAACTGCACGGCGTCCACGATATCATCCGCTTCTGTCCCGAGGATATCGATCAGTGTAATCTCGTTCCCCTCTTTGTCCGTTCCGATCGGATCATGGAGGGATACGTCCTTGCGGGTTTTCTTGAGTGAACGCAAATGCATCAGTATTTCATTTTCTATGCAACGGGCAGCAAATGTCGCCAGCTTCGTGCCTTTATTCGGCCTGAAGCTTTCAATCGCCTTGATGAGTCCTATCGTCCCGATGGAAATCAAATCTTCCAAATCCTCGCCGGTGTTATCAAACTTTTTGACGATGTGTGCGACCAGCCGAAGATTATGCTCAATCAGTTTATTCCGCGACTGAGGATCGCCTTCGGCCATTCGCTGCAGATGTTTAGCTTCCTCTTCCTCGGTCAGAGGCTGGGGAAACGCGTTGTTTTTCACGTACGAAACGAGCAGGGTCAACTCTTTTATGAACAAAGCAATTGCGGTAAACAATCCAGGCACTTTGGGACACCTCCTGCGAAGTTACAATGCAACCGGCCCTTATCGCGCTCGGTCTCTCGGTCTTCTCATTGTATGTAGGCAACGGCCCAGAAGTGCCTGTACGCGGGAAAGTGATTCGCAAAAACGTTTGCCGATTCCTCAACCAAGCAGCGAACAACAGCGACAAAGAGTCACCCCCCTCAATACATACTAATATATCATGTTATGAATCAGGCCATAACGCCCCATGAATTGCTTTTTCCGCCACGGGATGTTTCTAATATAAATTCATGCTTTTTCCTCAAATCAATCATTCAATATCCAGCATGTCTACATCAAAATGAGGGAAGTTGACTTTTGGCAAATATACAATTAAGAACCGGCAGCATGACCGGCAAGATATTCATTGCATCCATATAATATAACAGCCATAATTTTAATTAAAATAATATATTGACATTAAATTGGTATGTAATTATATTGAATGTAAGCGTTTTATATAACGACCTACAAAATGATTAACAACCCTGAAGAATGGAAGGGAGCAGAGCTTACCATGTATACGTTGGACTATTTTTCTGTATTACATGATTTGAACCGCACGATCATCGAAGGTACCTCAGCTTATCCGAAGCTCGGACATATGTTTAGAAACATGCTGGACAATACCCTAAGTTCAACCATTCAACAACAGCCCGATGGTACCACCTTTGTCATTACCGGCGATATTCCGGCCATGTGGCTGAGGGATTCGGCTGCGCAAATCCGCCCCTTCCTCGTTCCGGCGGGCCAAGACGAGAAGCTGGCCGATTTGATCGAGGGGCTTGTACGCAGGCAAACAGAATTCATCCTGCTTGATCCATACGCCAATGCATTCAATGATTCGCCTTCCGGTCAAGGCCACCAGCACGACCGCACCGCCATGAATCCATGGCTATGGGAGCGCAAATATGAGATCGATTCGTTATGCTATCCCCTCCAGCTTGCTTACCTGTTATGGAAAGAAACCGGCAGGACCTCGCATCTGGATCAAACGTTCCATGCAGCCGCCAGGGTCATTCTGGACATCTGGCGAACCGAGCAGCATCATGAATCGAAATCGCCGTATTACTTCGAACGCTTCGATTGTCCTCCAAGCGACACGCTGCCTCGCGGCGGAAAAGGGGCTGAGGTGGCTTACACGGGAATGACCTGGTCCGGATTCCGCCCAAGCGACGACGCCTGCGCCTACGGATACCTCATACCGTCCAATATGTTCGCCGTCGTTGTGCTTGGTTATCTGGCGGAGATTTGCCGTGAAGTCCTGCGCGATTCCGATTTGGAAGCGGAGGCGGAGAAACTTGCCGATGAGATCCGTCATGGCATTGCGTCGTACGGCGTGGTTGATCACCCCGAATATGGAAAAATTTATGCCTATGAAACGGACGGGATGGGAAACCATCTGCTGATGGATGATGCCAACGTTCCCAGCCTTTTGTCCATTCCATATTTGGGTTACACAAGCGCTGATGACCCGGTCTATCAAAATACCCGCAGGTTCGTGCTGAGCCACGCCAATCCGTACTATTATCAGGGCACTGCCGCTGCGGGCGTTGGAAGCCCCCATACGCCTGATCGTTATATCTGGCCGATTGCGCTGGCGATTCAAGGCTTGACGACTACCGATCGGGAAGAGAAATTTCGGCTGCTTCGGCTGATGGCGGATACCGATGCAGGCACCGGCATGATGCATGAAGGATTTCTGGTCGACGACCCTGCACGTTATACCCGCCCATGGTTTTCCTGGGCTAACATGATGTTTTGCGAGCTGATCATGGATTACTGCGGCATTCGAGTCAAAGCGAATGATATTGGAGGAGGTCATCGAGATCACCATGGGAACCAATAGGAAGCTTCGCGGCTGGGTCATCGGATATCTGTTCATTTTACCGTCCATTATCGGCTTCAGCGTTTTTGTCGCCTATCCCCTGTTGTCGTCCATGTATTACGCTTTGACAGAATGGAGCGGGTACGATTCCCCACGTTTTGTCGGCTTTGAGAACTTTAGATACCTCTTCACCGAGGATCCTGCTTTTTGGCCTTCGATCCGGGCAACGTTTTACTTCGTGATCCTGAGTGTTCCTTTATCGCTAATCCTAGGTTTGTTATTGGCCATGATGCTGAACAAAAACTTAACCGGCATCAAATGGTTCCGGACGATCTTTTATCTTCCCGTCGTCGTTCCCTCCATCGCCACGCTTACGTTGTGGCAATTTATTTATGAGCCGCAATACGGTCTGGCAAATTCGCTGCTAAGAGAGTTCGGACTGCCGCCGGGCACTTGGTTAACCAGCGAAACGACAGCGCTTCCATCCATCGTGTTAATCGGTTTATGGCAGGTCGGATCCAGTGTCATCATTTTTCTGAGCGGTCTGCAGTCGGTGCCCCAGGAAATGTATGAAGCGGCGGAAGTCGACGGCGCCTCCAGGTGGCGGATGTCGCTAAACATTACGCTGCCCATGATCACTCCGATCCTGTTCCTGCAGCTTATCCTCGGCATCATCGGCGCATTCCAGGCGTTTAACCAGGTTCAGGTGCTGACCGGAGGCGGCCCGAACTTTTCCACCTCCCTGCTGAATTACAAAATCTATACCGACGCCTTCAATGGAAGAATGTTTGGTTATGCCATCGCGGAGGTGTGGGTACTGTTTGTCATCATCATGATTTTTACCGTGATTTCTTACCGGTACTCCAACCGGTTCGTTTATTACGAAAGCGACAAATAAGGGGGTAAGAAGTGATGCAAGCGGAAGTACGGCCCAAACAACGAGGAAATTTGAATACAGCGGACATACGCGTAAAGCGAAGAGTACGGTTGAACTGGATAGACGCCATTCGTTTTATCTTATTGGCGATCGGCGCCATTGCGATGCTGTTCCCCCTCTTCTGGATGGTTACCATTGCGCTGAAGAGCAACAATGATGTGTTCAAAATTCCGCCCGAATGGTTTCCGCGGGAATTTCATTGGTCCAATTTTGTAACCGGAACAAAAGAAATCAACTTTTGGCAAACGTTTGGCAACTCCCTGTTTATCGCGATTACCTGCACAATCGGACAGATTATAAGCTCGGTACTGGTGGGCTACGGGCTCGCACGGCTCAAGTTCCCAGGACGTAAACTGTGGTTCTCGCTTTTTATAGGGAGCCTTATGCTTCCCGGATTTGTAGGCATGATCCCTATGTTTAACCTGTACACCAGCATTGGATGGTACGATTCCTGGCTGCCGATCATCGTGCCCGCCTTTTTTGGAAACGCCACGTTCTCGTTCCTGTTTGTCCAGTATATCAAAACGATCTCCGTTTCATTTGACGAGGCTGCCAAAATCGACGGGGCATCGGACCTTTATGTGCTGCTCAAGGTGCTGGTGCCTATGTCCATGCCGGTCATCATGACCATGGTGATCTTTGCATTCCAAGGAGCGTGGAATCAATATTTGGAACCCCTGCTCTATATTATCGATCCAAGCAAATGGACGTTGTCACTGGCGATGGCTACCTATACGGGCACCTATGCGACAGCCTGGAATCTGTTTATGGCCGCGGATTTAATTTATATTCTGCCGATGCTGCTGCTCTTCTTCTTTGGCCAGAAGTTTTTTATGCAGGGACTGGGCTCCATGAATTCCGCGGGTTTAAAGTAAAACTTCCGACCGTATGGGAGGTGATGCCGATTTTGGCTTGACTGAAGTAAAAAACATGGGATGTTCAGTTCATTAAATTACCATTGGGGAGGTCTTTCAATGAGACAGGGTGTTAGAAGGTGGGCCAGCGGAATCATCGCTTTACTGCTATTTTCAAGCCTGCTAGCCGCTTGCGGCGGCAACAGCGGCGGAAACTCAAGTCCGGCGAGCCCCGGAAACACGCCATCCGGGGAAGATAACACCGGGTCCAAAAAACCCGTCGAAGTCACGATGATTACCTGGGAGTCGGCGGCCATGAACGAAAAAATCATGGCATCCATGAAAAAATTCGAAGAGGAAAACCCCGACATCAAAGTGAAACTCATCCCTACTCCATTGGACAATTACGGTGTCAAGATTAACGGAATGATCACGGCGAAGAAAGCGCCTGACATCTTCATGACCGGTAACGACATGCTGCTCGATAATGCCGGCAAAGGACTTCTCTATGACTGGACGGAGCTTGCAGCACAGGACAAAGCGTTCATGGAGGGCTTTTACGACGGCGTGGTAGACAGCTGGTACTATGAAGGCAAACTGGTCGGATTGCCAGGCCTCTTGAACACCTACGGCATTTTTTACAATAAAAAATCATTCCAGGATGCAGGCCTTCCGGAACCGAAAATCGGCTGGACCTACGATGAATTCTTCACGGCGATGGAGAAACTTTCGAGCAATCAGGGCGGTGTGCAGCAATTCGGTTATTACGCCCCCCTTGACCCTTTCCACGTCTCTCTCTATTCGGTTTCCGCCGGCGGCGCTCCCTTCGCTGATGCCATCATTAATCCAACGAAGGTGGAGATCAGCGACCCGTTCAGGGAAGGCGTCGAGAAATATAAGTCAGCCATTGCAAATGGCTATATGAATCCCCCTACCTTTGATTTAACCAATGCCATGAGTTCATTCAAACAAGGTAAAGTCCCGATGACCCTCCAGGGGCAGTGGGTAGCCGATGACTTGATCCGTACGGCTCCGAAAGAATTGGAATGGGGCTACGTCCCGATGCCGGTCGTAAACAGCCAGACCGAGATTTATGACGCCGTAGGCTGGTCCAGTCCGGCAACGCTCCAAAATCCGGAAGCGGTCTGGAAAGTGCTCAAGTACCTGGATTCCAAAATGTACGAGGAAGTCCTCCCTTCAACTCCGGTGGCTCCTGCAGCCTATCAAGCCTCTTCCGCTGCTTATTACGAAGCGCTGAAAACGGCCGGACATCCTGAAGTGGGCGAAGGCCTTGATCATATCCTGAAATCCCAGAATACGCAGCCGGTTCGCTTCCTGTCGACATGGGCAGGCAAAGCGTACCCGTTCATCGAAGCATCATGGAAAAACATTCTGATGGGCAAAGCCCCGATCACCGAACTGGATGTGATTGCCGAAAAAATCAATAAAGTGATTACGACCGGCAAGTAGGTAGTAACCGGGATCGCTAAACTCATGAAGCCGATCATGAATGGAATGGATCGGCTTCGATTTGAAAATAAAGGAGGAACATTCATGTCACTCAGATCAGGTCAACTATTCAAATTTCTGGCGGTGCCTCTGGCTATCGCGCTCATGCTCGGCTCCATGCCCGGCATCGGATCGTCCAAGGCCTACGCCTATACCGCATCGGATGGGGATACAGCGATGAGAGCATTTAACGATACATTCTGGGATCCAAACGCCAAGATGTTCTGGAAGGACTCCAAACGCGAAAAGCATCAGGACTTCTGGGTGGAAGCAGAGCTGTGGGAATTGGTCATGGATGCGTATCAGCATACATCCGATCCCGCCTTGAAAGCCGAGCTTAAAACGCAGATCGACGATGTTTATGACGGCACCGTTGCGAAGTACGGACAAGATTGGACGAATAATCCGTTCAATGACGATATTATGTGGTGGGCGATGGGAAGCGCCAGAGCCTATCAAATCACCGGGAACCCAAGATATTTGGAGGCCGCGAGAGATCATTTTGATTTTGTGTACGATACGCAGTGGGATGAAGAGTTCGCAAGCGGCGGCATTTGGTGGCTGAACAGCGAGCATAATACCAAAAATGCATGCATTAATTTCCCGGCGGCGCAAGCTGCACTTTATCTTTATGATATTACGAAAGATGAACATTATCTGAACGCGGCAACCAAAATATTCAGATGGGGCAAAACGATGCTGACGGACGGAAACGGAAAAGTGTTCGACCGGATCGAAATCGAGCATGGCGCGGTTCCGGATGCTACCCACTACAATCAGGGTACATACATCGGGTCGGCCGTCGGATTATATAAAGCGACCGGAAATGCCGTTTACCTCGATGACGCGGTCAAGGCCGCTAAATTCACCAAAAACCATCTGGTGGATTCAAACGGGGTGTTGAATTACGAAGGACCTAACGGAGATCTGAAAGGCGGCAAAACGATCCTGATGCGAAATCTGGCCCATCTGCAAAAGACGCTGGATGAAACCGGCCAATACCCGGAATTCAGCGCTGAATTCGACGAATGGCTTGCATTCAATGTCGAGATGGCCTGGAGCCACCGCAATTCGGATCATATCGTGGATGGGAACTGGGCGGGACAACTGCTGTCCGGAACCTATGAATCCTGGTCCTCAGCCGCTGCCGTTCAAGCTTTAAACGTGATCAAGCCAATGGAAGCGGAGCTTCGTTACGCCGTTAAAAACCCCTTCGAGAAAATCGAAGCGGAACGCTACAATATCGGGACCGGATTCGTTCTGGAAGGTGCGTTCGAAGGCTCGCTGCAATTAGGCGGAATCCAGCATGGCTCTTATGCCGCTTACAAAAATGTGGATTTCGGATCAGAAGGCGCGATCGGCTTCATTGCCAGAGCGTCCAGCGGAACGGGCGGAGGTAACATCGAGATCCGGCTTGATTCCAAGGACGGCCCCAAAGTCGGGACGTTGAACGTAGAGGGAACGGGCGACTGGAATCGTTATATCGATGCCGTCACCCTCCTTAAGGATGACCAAGGAGCGCCAAGCACCATTACTGGCGTCCATGATCTGTATCTTGTCTTCACCAAGACGAATGACGATTATCTATTCAATTTAAACTGGATTCAATTTACGACCACGGATCCGACGGAAACTGACGCCTATGCCAAACTGAAGGCCGGAAATTATGACAGCAGCGAAGGACTTAGCAAGCATGCCGAATTCGGGTATTTGGATGGAATCCATCACAATGCCTATGCCTCTTATGAAGGAATTGATTTTGGATCCGGCGCGGCTGGTATCACTGTTCATGTGGCGAGCGGCAATCAAGGCGGCACGATCGAGGTTAAATTGGACAGTCTGGATGGACCTACCGCAGGTGTCGTTCAAATTCCGGCGCTGGGAAGCTGGGATAACTGGGTCGATATCATGGCGAATATCGATGACAGCTTGGCTGTAGGCGTTCATGACGTATACCTGGTTTTCAAGGGAGCAAACGGCAGCGACTATCCTCTCAATCTGGAGTGGTTCACCTTTACCACCATGAAAGGAAAAGCAAGGGATGCTTCCGGCAAGCTGGAAGCTGAAAACTATACGAACGGGGTAGGCTTCGGCAGAGAAACCGGCGGCGGGGAAACTTACCTGGCCGGAATGTTTGGTCCGAATAACCCTTATGCCATGTACAACTATATCGATTTTGGCAGCGAAAGCCCCACGCAATTCCATGTCAACGCAGCCAGCGCCACGGCTGGCGGGACGGTCGAGGTCAGACTGGACAGTCTGGGCGGTCCGGTCATTGCAACAGCCACCGTCTCAGGGACCGGAGGTTGGCAGAATTTCAAAGTTTTCTCGACGGATGTTACTGCCCCTGTAACGGGAAAACATATTGTATTCCTGTCTTTTAAAGGCGGAGACTGGTTATATAATTTTGATAAATTCACATTTGGCGATCCGGCCGTATTTACAGAGACTCCACCTCCTCCTATACCAGAAGAGGACCATATTGCTCCCGGGGAGGTAGAGAATGTTCAGGCGAAGCGCGGCGAGGGCAGCATCACGCTGACTTGGGATGGTCCCTATGATATCGATGCTCAAAAAGTGCAAATTACGCTGCGGAGCGATGGACAGCAGGTCGGCGACGTCATCGAGGTGAATCGGGGAATTCAAACAGCGGTGATACAGGGAATCGAGACGGGCAAGGATTACTCGCTCTTCATCCGGTCCGTTGATCGGTCCGGGAATGTTTCGCAGGGAGTCACCATCGAGGTTACCGATTCTCCTTCCTTCTCTCTGACCGCCAATGGAAAGAGCTTGGAAGATGGCGATGCTTTGGAGGATTACATGGTCCTCAGCTTCAAAATCATGGACACTTCCGCCATTCGATTTGCCGAAATAACCATCAACGGCAAAGCCTATACGCTGGATCCATTGACCAAGGATGCCATCGACATCGATCTGGCAGGGAATTTGGGCGACATAACGGCAACCGTTACGACTGAAGATCGGTCCGGTAACAAGCTTCAGAAAACAATCCAGTTCCAAGTCATCACGAGCGTGCATTCCATGAAGCAATTAATCGCCCGATTCGTGGATTCAGGAGATGTACG
This sequence comes from Paenibacillus sp. Dod16, assembly GCF_049893405.1. Taxonomy (NCBI): domain Bacteria; kingdom Bacillati; phylum Bacillota; class Bacilli; order Caryophanales; family Paenibacillaceae; genus Paenibacillus; species Paenibacillus sp. Dod16. The sequence continues at coordinate 43,432 of NZ_JBNDYG010000013.1, read as the reverse complement.
CGGAGCGATCATTCCTCAGCTGACCAACGCACTTAACCAGGTACAGCATCATCTGGATAAGGGAAGACGGGATCAGGCCGTCAAGCATATGCTGAATTTCACCAAGCACCTGAACAAAGAGGCGATGGGGCGTAACGTCAGTGATCAAGCCAAAACAGCATTGAATACCGATGCTGAGTTCCTGCTCCAAGATTGGCAGGCTGGCTTGAAGTAAACAAAATACGCTAAAGCCGCAACCATGCTAACATATAAAAAAAGTGACTCCTGATGATTTGGGAGTCACTTTTTTCTTTATTTTAGCTGCACCCATAATATCTTGCGGTCCATACGCGCAAGGTCTGTCACACGTAGTACTGATAAGCAGGGGCTAGGTAGGATAGACAGCCTTCACAAGTCCGGGCTGCTTAGCCGTTCAAACAACCAGTCGTACGAATACCGGCCGCTAATTTCGTGTGCTCCGGGGAACAGATCGGTTCGCAGCCTCTCCTCCGCACCGGTGCGCCGATATATTTCCCTGAGCTCATGAGCTGCTGCTTCAAAGCCGGCAGCAGGAAATATCCGATCATGGGTTCCAGACTCCAGAAACAAGGGCCTGGGACAGATCAGTCCCAACCATTCCAGCAGCTCGGCGTGGTTCAGGATGCCGGGGATGTAATTGCATACACAGTGCTGCATCGCCATAATGCTGTCCTTGAAAGTATTAGGGTACCCGGCAAGCACGGCAGCCCGTATTCGTTCATCCAGCGCCGCGCTCAAAAACGAGATTAGCCCGCCTCCCGAAAAACCCATGATGCCGATTTGGTCAGCCTGAACCTCAGGACGCTCGGCCACGTACTCCAATGCCTTTAGCGTCTCGGCTACGCGGAGACCGGCGAGTGTCTTGCCATGCATCATGAGCCCGGTGGACAGTCGGTGGCAGGAGTTCGGGGCATCCGGATTCCGCGCGAGATCCGCATCAAGGCGCCGCTCACCGAAACCGGCAACATCCGGAGCGATCACCACCATGCCTCGTCGTACCAACTGGACAGCAAAATGCCGATGTATACCAGATATATCGGGATCGCTTGACCCGTCCTGCCTCAGCCCGACAATCTCCCTGCTTCCATAGCCATGACCATGAACGGCGACGGCTGCCGGCATCGGCTTCATCTGATTCCCTTCCGGAATTAATACATATGCCGCGAAGGACACGCCCGGTATGGCGGATAGCTCTACCCTCTCCCGAATATATCCGTCACACCGCTCCTGCTCAAGCAGTACAGGTTTGTGCCCTTCATTGGCTTCGAATTCGCCGATCAATTGCCGAAGCGTCTGCTTCAAATGCCCTTTGCGCTCTTCAGCACTCATGGAAATCTGCCTGTCTTTCGTTCGTCCCATTGCTTCGTTATACATGGATTCCAGCAAAGCATCTGCGCGCCACATCCCATATTCACCGCCTTCCATTTACTCCCTGTTTTTAGACAAGGTGTTCCCCTGGATCGGATCACGCATTTCACCTGTATATCTGGGCATCAAGGCCCCATATTCACCAGGACGGCTTCGGGCCCGGTCGGTCTCCGGCTTCCCCCTTTGGGCTCCATGCTGACGACAATCCGCTTCGCTTTCTCTGCTCCGTAACCGTAATAATAACTCTTTCCCTGCGGGCCCTGTACTAGCATAAAACCCGCGCTCGACAGCCGATCCTCATCCTGAAGCCACACCTGATAGTCTTTCTCCTCCAAGGAATGCAGGCCATTGACAACGATCAGCATTTCTCCCGAGCCGCGTTTCAACCATACTGAGCCGCTTCCGTAGAAAGGTTCCATCGGCTGTATGACATACCGCTCGGTATCCTCGCTTTGCATATCGGCAATGCGCTGGCTCACCGCATGTTCGAAGGCCGCATGAGTCTGCCCCTCGTTTCCCTTCATGATGAATAAACCCGCAATCAACAGAATGAGCAGCGCTCCCGACAACGCCTGCAGGACAACGTGCTTTTTGATTCGGAGCCGGCCTTGGATTGACCGTATATAAGCCGCACGCATGAGCCTGCTGCGCACCCGGCTTTGAGGCATAGGATCATCAGAGAATTTATTCTTATTCGTTGACTCACCAAAGGCCATTCCCGCGCCTGCCGGCTGTGTCGATCTGACGAGTGGTTCTCCATGATCACAGCCTCGATCCAGCTGTGACTCATGTTCATCGACAGGATAAGAAGGCATGACGAGATCTACAGCCCCCATTAGCTTCACCCATTCCGCCGCTGTGCCGGAACATATCTCACATTCTTTAAGATGTCGCTCGATATTCATGCTCTCCGCGTACGGCAATCGCTTCATAACGTAATCAACAAGCTTTTCCTCGGGGTATAACGAGCAGTCAACGTTGTCTTGAGCGAGAAACTCATGGTCTTGCCTTGAATGTTTCATGCTGCGAGCTCCCCCCTTCCTCCCCGCTCATCGCATCCAGCCGCCGCCTGACATTGTGAATGCCGTACCGGATTAAAGATTTGACGGTTCCGACAGGCCGGTTTAACAATTCCGCCATTTCCCGGTGGGAGCGCTGCTCGACATAACTCCCGTAAACCGCCATCCTCTGAAGGGGCGGAATCCCCTGAAGCGCCTCCTTTACCTGCTCCAGCTCCACCCGGCGCAAGGCGGCCAACTCTACCGATTCCTGACCTTCGCTCCATACCGTTTCCGGCAGAGCCTCTTCCATCCATTCGGCTTCAGCCATACGCTGCCGTTTGCGCAGCCGATCCATCGCCCTGCACCGTGTTCTCACGGCCAGCCAAGCCTCAACGCTGCCACGTGCGGGATCATACTGATCCGCCTTATGCAGCACTTCCATGAAGATATCCTGGCATAGTTCCTCCGCCTCGGCCGGATCCTTGGTCATCTGCAAAGCCAGCCGGTAAACCAGGCGGGCATGGGTATCATAGAAGCGCCGGAACGCTGTGGCCGAACCTTCTGCAATCTCCTCCAGCCACATCGCAGAATGATCGTTCATCCCCGAACTCCCCCTAACCTGTTCTCCTCTCACACATCATGATGGCCTGCCTGCGCACGGCCATTTTCGATCAATATTTTAGCAAACGCTCCTTGTCTTTTGAATAAATCGGGTCACTTTTCAGCTTCCTTTAATGAATTTTTTAGGTAATTTTAATCTTTCCGATAAATCCAAACCCGGTGCTTCCAACGTACTCATTATGAATCAATAAATTAGGAGGGGTAGTGTCATGAAATTGCTTAGAAAGAGAGCCAAGCAGCTGAACCTGCTGCTCTTGTTCATCCTGGGTACTTACTTGTTTAGTGGAGGAAATACCGCGTTCGCCGCCGGGGAAATCACCTTGTACACACCTTACACCTCGATTTCCGTTCCACCGGGGGAAGTCATCAATTATCCCCTTGAAGTCAAAAACAATACGAGCGGCGTCATTACGGTCCCGCTCCAAATCAACAGCCTGCCGAGCGGCTGGAGCACCAAGCTTAACGGCGGAGGCTGGCAGCTGAAAGAAGTGTCCGTGAAGCCAGGCGAAACGGAATCGGTGTTCTTGGAGGTTACCGTGCCGCTCAAAGTAGATAAAGGCTCCTACCGGTTTCAAGTAACGGCGGGTTCCATGGCCAGTCTGCCATTAACCGTGGATATCACGGAAAAAGGAACCTATCAAACCGAGCTCACAACCGATCAGGCCAACCTGGAGGGGCATGCCGACTCCACGTTTACCTACACGGTGAATCTGCAAAACCGAACCGCCAATAAGCAAAACTATGCCCTCCAGGCCGATGCCCAGGCGGGTTGGAACGTTACATTCACCTCAGGCGGCAAGCAGGTATCCTCCGTCGAAATCGAAGCGGGTGCAAGCCAATCTATCACCGTCGATATCAAACCGCCTGCCGAAGTGACGGAAGGCTCCTTCTCCATTCCGATCCGTGCCTCCAATTCATCGACATCCTCCGAGCTTGCGCTGGAGGCCGTCATTACGGGATCTTATGGGCTGGAGCTTACAACACCAAGCGGATTGCTCAGTACAAACGTCAATGCGGGCGGCAGCAAAACCATTGAGCTGCTGGTCAAGAATACGGGGACCGCACCTCTCTCGGATATTAATCTAAGCTCCGATACGCCGGTGGACTGGGAAGTAAGCTTCAACCCGAAAACGATCGAAAATCTGCCCGCAGGCAAATCCACAACGGTTGAGGCCAAACTGACGTCAAGCGACAAAGCCATTGCGGGTGATTATGTCACCAGCCTGAAGGCTGCCGCGGCTGAAGCAAGCTCCGACGCCCAATTCCGCGTAGCCGTCAAAGGCTCCATGCTGTGGGGCTGGATCGGCGTGCTTGTCATCGTTGCTATTCTGGGAGGCATCTATGTTCTCATTCGTAAATACGGAAGGAGATAACCTTGATGGATACGGTCATTGACATTCACGAATTAACGAAGAGCTACAACGAAACGAAGGCGGTAGACCGTTTATCCCTCCAAATTAAACGCGGCGAGATCTTCGGTCTGCTCGGCCCGAACGGTGCGGGCAAGTCCACCACGATCCTGATGCTGCTCGGACTCAGCGAACCGGATTCAGGAACGATTAACGTGCTCGGCATCAATCCGACAAGAGAACCGATCCCGGTCAAGCGGCGGGTCGGATACCTGCCTGATGACGTCGGCTTTTACGAGGACCGAACTGGATTGGAGAACCTGATGCTAACGGCCCGGCTGAATCGAATCCCCGATTCCCAAGCCCAGGAAAGGGCACTGGAGCTGTTGGAGCAAGTCGGGCTCACGCAGGCAGCCCATAAGAAGACAGGAGCCTATTCCCGCGGGATGCGGCAGCGGCTCGGACTCGCGGACGTCTTGATGAAATCCCCGGAGATTATCATCCTCGATGAACCGACCTTGGGCATCGATCCAACAGGAATGGAGGAGCTGCTGCGTTTGATCCGGAAGCTAAGCCGTGAGCAGGGCCTTACCGTACTGCTATCGTCCCACCAACTGCACCAGGTTCAGCAGATTTGCGACCGCGTCGGCCTGTTCGTGCGGGGACGGCTTCTCGCCGAAGGGGATGTCGAGGGGCTGTCCCGGACCCTGTTCGCCGATGATCCAATTATGATCACGGTGGAGCTGGATGAGCTGCGGCCCGAATTGCGGGATGAGATCAGCGCTATCGAAGGGGTTCACCTGATCGAGGTTCCGGCTGTCGAAAGCGATCCGGCTAAGCATGCGGACACCCGGATCAGAGACCTTCCAGCTAAGGTTCTGATCCGGGCCGATAAGGATTGCAGCCCTGAAATTGCCCGAGCGGTTGTGAATGCAGGTGTCCAGCTATTCTCGCTGAACCGCCAGCAGTACGGTTTGGATGAAATCTACCACCGTTATTTTGCAGGAGGTGATGAACATGGCAGAGCGAAGAGCGCCGAGCGTACAGGATAAGCTGGCTGACATTGGCCGCCGGCTGCAGTCCTACTCTGAAAACTTCAAAAAAACATTTTCCAAGCGAACCAACACGCCCGGTCAATCAGCGACAGGAGAATCAGTCAAATCGACCACGCCTTCAGCTTTCGGCGTGCTGGTCCGCAAAGAGATCGCGGACCATATCCGGAGCTGGCGCTTCATATTACTGCTGGGCATCATTGCCTTAACCTGCGTGGCTTCGCTTTATACGGCTATGAACAGCATCCGGGAAGCTCTCGGCTCGGAGAACGGGGTCGATGATTTTGTCGTCCTGAAACTGTTCACCCTCTCGGACGGAACCCTTCCGACCTTCATCGGATTTGTTGGTTTCTTAGGTCCATTGCTCGGAATCGGCATGGGCTTTGATGCCATCAACAGTGAACGGAACAAAGGGACGCTCAGCCGAATCATGGCCCAGCCGATTCACCGCGACGACCTGCTCAATGCGAAGTTCGCCGCTTCCCTGATCGTGATCAGCATCATGTTTATCACGCTCGGGCTGCTGACCATGGCGCTGGGCACCCTGATTATCGGCATACCGCCAACCTTCGAGGAATTTTTGAGAACCATCAGCTTTCTGGTCGTGACCATTTTTTACGTTGGCTTCTGGCTGAATCTGTCCATTATGTTCTCCGTAAGATTCCGCCAGCCGGCGACTTCCGCCCTGTCAAGCATTGCGGTCTGGCTGTTCTTCAGCTTCTTTTTTGATATGATCCTGCAATTGCTGGCACGGGGATTGGCTCCGGACTCTGCCTCAGCCACGGCCCATGATGTCGTGAGCTATCAGAATCTGATGCTCTGGCTTGGCCGGCTGTCGCCATATACCCTGTTTAATGAAGCAACGAGCACTCTGCTGATGCCGTCCATCCGCAATCTCGGACCGCTCACGCAGGAGCAGGTGTACGGTGCCATCGCTAGTCCGCTGCCGTTTGGTCAAAGCCTGCTGCTCGTCTGGCCGCAAATTACCGGACTGACCGCAGCCACGCTGATCTGCTTCGCCATCTCTTACGTCCTGTTCCTCCGACAGGAGATTAGAGGCCGGTCCTGATTTTTAGGTTATGCGAACAAGCTCATCTGAATTTTTCAGATGAGCTTGTTTTTTTGCATGAGTTCTCAAGTTATGCTGCTCAGTCCTACCTTCCCTGCACGACCGCTTGCGACAGGAATCCGATCTTCTGCAGCCAGCCCGCGCACAGGCCCGTCCATTGCGAAACACTGGCATCTTCTTCCGCAAGACCAAGACCATGCCGGCCCTCCGGAAAAACATGAAGCTCAAACGGGATGCGCTGCTCGCTTAGCGCTTTGGCATACATGAGGCTGTTCTCAACGGGAACCGCGCCGTCGTCAGCGGTATGCCATAGAAAGGAAGGAGGGGTCTCCGGTTTCACCGCAAGCTCAAGCGACAACGCATTTCTCAACTCTTCCGGCGGGTTCTCTCCCAACAGCCTGGACATGGAGCCCTCATGGTAATAATCCTTAAAAGAAATGACCGGGTAACACAGGATGGAAGCGTTCGGGCGGGAGCTCTGCCGGTCCACAGCATCCACGGCCTCCGGGTTTCCTTCGTCGAAATGAGTGCTGGCGCTCGCCGCGAGATGTCCGCCTGCCGAGAACCCAAGGATTCCGATACGATCCGGATCGATGTTCCACTCCTTGGCGTGATGCCTTACAAGCCGGACTGCACGCTGGGCATCGCCCAGCGGATAGGGATGGCGATAAGGGGCCACACGGTAATGAACGACAAAGGCAGATAGCCCAATTGAATTCAGCCACATGGCAATCGGATCACCCTCATGATCCGCGCGCCGCTCGTACCCGCCCCCCGGAAGCACAAGCACGGCTCCGTGAGGGGTTTCATTTTGTAATAGATAAGGTGTCATGCAGGGTGTGAACTTCTCTTCCACCGATTCTTGTCCTGGAATATTCTGTTCCCAAAGCTTCATCATATCCATTCCTTTCTGTCTTCATATCCAGTCGTCTATTCATTCATTTCTTCAACATTTCTTTTAGCTTTAGGCACTCAGAGACCAAGCAAATCCAGTCTCAGCGGTGTAAACGTATCCAAAAGAGCGGAAGGTTCCAGAGCTTTTACCCCATGCTCCGCCCCGCCGGGAATGACGATGGTATCACCCTGCCGCACCAGGGTCGTCTCACCGTTGATATAAAATTCAATGGCACCCTTCAGGCAGTAGCTCATCTGCTCATGGGGATGACTATGCCAGGCACCTTCCGCCCCTTCTTCAAAATGCACCTCCATCATCATCAGCCCCGTTCCGGGTTGAAACACCTTCCTTGTCACCCCGGGCTCCGCTTGTTCCCAAACGCCGATTTCCGCCATGATCCTCCTCCTCTGCTAATCCAAGTACCGAATTACGTGTTCATCGATTCATTAAATAAAAAAAACCTTTATACTTCTTCGCCGAAGGGGCTATGTATTCCTATTATCCAAGTCATAAAAATTCAGAGCGTCATCCCGGCTGACTGATCCAATACATCTAGAGGTCCTGGCTCATAGATCATCTGCCCGTACCTGCTCGTAGAGATGAGAACACAGAATCCGCAATATCCAGCTTTCGTCCCTGCAGCCCCCCGAGCTCATGCAGCGAATAGCGGATAAGAATCGCCTGTGTTCCCGCATTCATGTCCCCTTCAACCTCACCCTTGCCCAATGGAACCGCCTCCGGCATGTCAGGATAATACTCACCTTGCTTCACTTGGGCCACATTCGGTGCCGGCGGGGAATGATCGATTTCCCTGGAAAAGCCGCCGTCCGCCCGCTTGAGCCGCGCCATATTCCGCAAGGTGATTTCCGCGATCTCCAGAACGTCCTCTTCCGGAATCCGCAGCTTCATCGAGGTCAGAAGGCTGATCGGGTTCCGAATGTAACACATATCAACGGCATTCTCGCTCCGCAAAGCGTGCTGCAGGGATCGGTATATTTCCGGCGTCCGTGGCAGAGGAACCTGAAACCGATTATAGAACGTCAACAGCTTGAAGGTTCCCGATATTCGCACATAAGGAGTGCCTTCACCCCACAACCCGGTTTCGGGGTCTTGTATACTTGCAAAATAAGATAGGGCTTCAGATAAGAACGACTCCCGATCCCCCGGCGTCATCTGATATAAATAGGGGGCTGAGTTACACAGCCGGTCGCAGCCGCGCCAGCTGTTCGCAAGACTGATGGAACGCAGCCACTCCGCATAAGCCTTAGGAGAACGGCAGTATGCCTGAGCCCTATTCCGATTGCCCGGCAGCGGATGCAACGGGGATGCGCCCAACGTTCGGAGTGCTCCTACGCTGTAGCCAAGTGCACGGCCCACCATCACATCGTCTTTTCTCATCTTGGGATCAGCATCATAGAAATACCCCGTCCCAGGGTCTTGCTTGGACTGGAAAAAACGCACAAGATCCGCCTTGATGTCATCGGTCAGCCTTTGCCGAAGTCCGCAGCGCTCGATAATGCCCAATGCTTGTGCCGTCGATTCGATGTCCGGCGTGAACGCATCGGAATCCCTGGAACTGCGGGCGTAATAAAAACCGCCGGAAGCAGCGTCATATTGTCCTTCGAGCCATTCGAAGAAACCTTCAAACAGCCTATCGCCCCCCTCCAGAATGTTCTCTAATCCCTTTGTCATGGCCTATCCCTTCTTTCAGCTGCTGATGGCGTTATATGAAAAATCACGAAAAATCACCGTGCCTTTGCCGACGGCATCCAGTCCGATGCGGAGGCTCTGAAACCCGCCAAACGTGTTGTGATGGAATCCTGAAACATCCGCCACTTTGTCATACCGGATCCATTCCACCCCATCGAAGCTGTAATAGAATGAAACGATATGCGCATCGTTAACCAACCGCAAAAAAGCCCTGCGAGTATGGTTCTGCATCGTGCCGTAGCCCTTGAATGACCGGAAATGCCGCACTCCATGCTCGTTGACTCCCATACCAAGATATGCCGCATCGTTATAATAGAGGAGCAGGCGGCCTTCTGCCGGACCCTCCACGATGATCTCAACCTCTGCTGAATAACGCTTATGGCCCGCCATATAGAGCAGCGGAGAAGCTTTTGCCTCCTCGGAGGCGGCCTCGGCTACCAATTCATGATTCCCCGGACGGAACCGTGCAGAAGGCTCCACACCTTCGCACTGCCAGTGCAAACCCAGCTCAGGACCGTCAAAGGAATCCCTGAATGAGGCTCCCTGATTCCCAGCATTGGTTTCTCCTTCATCATGCGGCCGATCATCGTACTGGTCAATAAGTCTCTCACGGCCTCCCGCAGCACGAAACCATCCATCGGAAGTCCATTCGATCGGTTCAAGCAAGGTCTGTCTGCCCAGTGAATGGAACCCATTGGCATAAGCATGGTAGACCATCCACCACTGGCCATCCGGCAAGTCGATCAACGAGGCGTGTCCTTTGGACCACCAGCGTTCATCCCTGGATTCCGTATGGATAATCGGGTTGTACGGAGAGTGTTCCCAGGGCCCCCATGGCGTTCTGGATCTTGACGATACGGCCATATGGCTTGTAGGCGGACCGGCCGTCCCTCCGACGGCTGCCGTCAGATAGTAATAACCATCGTGAACGGTAATTTTCGGTCCCTCCAGGCTGTACGCCTCCACGACCCAATCGTCCGGATACCGCCATCCGTTATACACATGTCTAACTTCACCCGCGATCGCGAGTCCGTCCGCCGTAAGCTCTACAAAATCACCGCCTGACATATGCAAATAACGCTTCCCGTCCGGTCCTGCCGTATGCCCCGGATCAATTCCCTTGATCCCCAGATTGATCGGTTTGCTCCACGGTCCCGCCGGGCTCGACGCGGTAACGACCCAGTTCGTCCGCCCAGCCGGATAATAAATATAATACATCCCGTTATGCACTACGAAATCCGGCGCCCACACATTTCCCTCGTAGTGGGGCAGCGCAGCCCCAACTCGGCTCCAATTGAGCAAATCGCGCGAATGCCAGATGACGAGCCCGGGCGTCAGCTTGTAGGAGGAATGCGTCATGTAATAATCCTCGCCGACCCGGATGATCGACGGGTCCGCATAATTGCCGGCAATGATCGGCGCATATCGTTTCTTTTCCAACACCAACCTTCGCTCCTCTCTATCCCTTGATGGAACCCAGCAGCGCACCCTTCGCAAAATGCTTCTGCAGGAACGGATACACGCACAGAATCGGAAGCGTAGCAATGACGATGACCGCCATCTTCACCGTCTGCTCCGGCGGTCGGACAAATTCGTCCATGCCGGAGGTGTCCGCCGCCAAACCGCTGGCCAGGATGACGATCTGCCGCAGGATGACCTGCACCGGCCATTTGGCCGCATCATTCAGGTACAGAATCGCCGACATATACGTGTTCCAGTAAGTAACCGCATAAAAGAGCGATATGGTCGCAATGGCAGGCATCGACAGCGGAATCACGATTCGAAACAGGATGCCCCAATCGCCGGCCCCGTCGATCTTCGCGGATTCCTCCAGTCCCTCAGGCAGGTTCTGAAAGAAGTTTCGCATGATGATAAGATTGAAGGCATTGATCGCCGTCGGGACAATCAGGGCCGCATACGTATCGATCAGCCCCATCTCCTTCACCACGAGAAACGTTGGGATCATTCCGCCGCTGAACAGCATCGTGAACAAGACCATGAACATGATGAAATTTCGGCCATCCAGATCCCTGCGCGACAGCCCGTAGGCCATCAAGCAGGTTAACAGCATGCTGAACAAGGTGCCTAAGAAGGTGACTCCAACGGAAACGCCAAGCGAGCGAAATACCGTATTGGTTGAAAACACATATTTGTAAGCATCAAGGGACCAAACGGTCGGAAACAGGACAAACTGCTTCTGCGCCAGCTCCGTCACCGTTGTGAAGGATCCGGCGATGACGTGAAGGAAAGGCAGGATGGTAACCAGGCCAATGATCAACAGCAGCGTATAATTCACGATATCGAAGATTCGGCTCGATATCGTTTTATCTTGTACCATAGCGGTCCACCTTTCTGTAGTTAATAGATGCCTTCTTCTCCGGCTTTTTTGGCCAGCCAGTTGGCCAGCATTACCAGAATGAGACCGATCAGCGATTTAAAGAACCCGACCGCCGTACTGAAGCTGAACTGACCTTGCTTAAGACCTGCGGTATAAACATACGTATCGAATATCTCCGCCACATCCCGGTTCATCGAGTTTAAGAGGAGATAGATATGTTCGAACCCAAGTTCCAGCACGTCGCCGATTTTCAAAATCAACAAAACGACGATCACGCTTCGAATCGAAGGAAGCGTAATATGCCACATTTGCCGAAAGCGGCTGGCCCCGTCAATCCGTGACGCTTCGTATAGTCCGGGATCAATCGCCGCCATGGCAGCCAAATAGATGATTGTCCCCCAGCCTGCCTCCCGCCAGATAATCTGCAGGACATACATCGGCCGGAACCATTCGCTGCTCATCAGAAAATTGATTTTTTCGAATCCGGCCATAACCAGCAATTCATTAATGATGCCGCGATCCATCGATAACATGACAAACGAGATGGATACGATGATAACCCAAGACATGAAGTGGGGAATGTACACCAGCGTCTGGATAAATCGTTTAAACACTTCGCGCCGAACCTCGTTGAGCATTAAGGCAAGAATGATCGGCACCGGAAAATAGAATGCCAGGTTCAAGAAAAACAGCAGCAGCGTGTTGCCCAAAATCGTGAAAAACATCGGCTCGGTAAACAGCCGTTCAAAATGCTTGAGCCCCACCCAGGGGCTTCCCGTAACCCCGAGATAAGCCTGATAATCCTGGAAGGCTATGATCAATCCCGACATCGGGATATATTTAAAGATCAGGAAGTATAAAAATCCCGGCAGAATCATGAGGTAGATCGCCCGGTTTTTTATTATTCTTCTCATTCGACCGGTCTCCGGTATTTTACGGGCGCTCTTGCTCAACCCGGTCTTCACTGCGGTTTCGCTCATGATCTCAGACTTCCTTTCTGTCCCGAAGCCTGCCGGAGACTGCAGCATTGCAGTCTCCGGCCGTTCGGGATGCTGGCTTGTTCATTATTTGGAAGATTCGTAGGAAACGTTGAACTCATCGATGATTTGCTGACCGCCGCTCTTAAGCCAGTTATCCACCACAGCCTGGAATCCGGCCTCATCGATATCGCCAAGCATAAATCGATACGTGCCGTCTTTAATCATCTCCTGCAGCTGTACGCCCTTTTCGTTAAATGTCTTGGAATCCAGTGAAGCCGAAGGATCCTCTATGAGGTATTCATTATTCTCCATAATCATTTCCTCGGATTTCGCTTTGACCGGGAGCATATGCTTCGCCTCATAAAATCCTTCAATCGTTAATGGTCCGCCGACCTGCATGGCTTGATAAGGCTTCACTTCGCGATCAGTCAGCTTCGTGTCTTCCGAAGGGATCACCTTGCCTTCCTCCAGCTTGTGATGCTGTCCTTCAACCCCCCAATAGATGAGGTTGCCAAGTTCCGGACTCATCAACTGATCCATGAAGGCAAGCACATCCTTTAGCTCTTCTTCCGATTTGATAGCTGTTTTCGGAAAGAGAATCACCGAGCCATAGCCGGGAACCGACCAGATTCCGAAGCCATTCGGGCCTCCTTCGATTTTATTCTGAACATCGAGCTCCGCATCCGGATTCACTTCGACGACCTTGGGATGAAGGCTGGATACGTCCCCCATCGCTCCGATATAAACGCCCGACTTTCCGGTAATGAACAGATTTTGTTGATCGGTTTTGCTGGTAACCGGGAAATCCTGATTGATCAGGCCTTCCTGGTGAAGTTTCTTGAAGAATTTCATCGTCTCCATATATTCGGGGAACATAAATTCGGGAGCCAGCTTGCCGTCCTTCTCGCCCCAGTTATTCGGCGTGCCGAGCCACGAGCTTATCGTTTTGAACGCACCATAAATCAGATCATTTCGATCCGTCAGCGGGATGGTGTCATCTTTGCCGTTGCCGTCAGGATCCTTCTCCTTGAACTGCTTCAGCATATTATAGAATTCGTCCACATTGGTCGGGGAGCTGAGCCCAAGCTTGTCGGCCCAATCCTTGCGGTAAATGATGCCCTGGCGTGACAAAGGCACTTCACGGTAAAGCGCATAGATTTTGCCGTCCACCGCCGTGTTCTTTAACACTTCAGGTTTCAGCTTGCTGAGGTTCGGATACTGATCCAGCAATGGCCCGATTTCCCAAAATTGCCCGTTACGGATCGCATCACGCATATTCACAAGCGAAGCGGCATTCTTCAGATACGTCACCTGCGGCAGCGTTCCGGTTGCAAAGGAGGCATTGACCTTTTCATCATAAGTGCCGTCCGGCACCCACTGAATGTCGAGCTTGGTGCCCGTTTTCTCTTCCAGCAGCTTCTCAATCATGTCGGAGGGAACTTCAGGGGTATGGAGGTTGGCCATAATCGAGATGGATACCGGTTCGTTCTTGTTCTCGCCTTGGGCCGAACTTCCGTTTGAGCTGCCGGTTGCTGCAGGGGCGGAGTTGCCGCCACAGCCAGCCAACACGGATAAAGCGGTTACAATTGCCAGGATGGTACTGGCTTTCTTCTTCTTCATCTTCTGACCTCCGTTTTAAATTTGAATAGGGACTGACAAGAAACAGCTTAGTTGAGGGAAGCCCGGTACGTATATAATCCTGAGATTGGATATGGAGAGTTCGGTCACGCCCGACATTTAATGCTGTGGAATCAAATCTAATGATTATGTTGTCAATGAGATCGCTCACGCATTAACAAAACAAAAATACCGCCGGGGACATTAATCCCCTAGCGGTATTTATCATGTAAATAGGGTCCGACCGTGCTTCGGTAGGAAGCATTATATTCCTCGATAATCTGTCTGCCCCCCTCTTCCAGCCAACGGTCGATCTCGGCCTCGAAACCCTGCTCATCGATCATTCCTAACATAAATTGATAGGTGGCATCCCGTATGCGTTCATTCAACCTGACGCCGATTTCGTTATACATTGGAGACTCCAGCGGTGCGGTGGGATCGTAAATGAGGAAACTCTCATTATCGTAAATCAGCCGCTCGGCTTTATCCTTAACCTGATTCGTGTTAACCGGCTGCAGCATGCCCGGTATGGTGCTGAATCCTCCGGCCATCAAAGCCTGATAGGGCTTTACATCCTTTTCCCTTAACTCAAAGGCATCCACCGCCATCGCTTTGCCATTCTGAACGGTATAATGGATCCCTTCGATTCCCCAATACATCAGGTTTGCAAGTTCAGGACTCATCAGCGCGTCATAGAAGGAGAGTACGCTCTTCAACTCCTCTTCCGTAGCAATCGCGGACTTCGGAAACAGAATCACCGTCCCGTACCCCTGCGAAGCCCATATCCCGTACCCTTCCGGCCCGAGAACCCGATTGTGAACGTCCAGCACTGCCTTGGGATCATTCGCCAGCAGCCTTGACTCCAGGGACAGGACATCTCCCATCGCGCCGATATAAACCCCGGCTTTTCCCGTTACGAACAGCTCCAGCTGGTCGGTCTTGCTGGTAATCGGGAAGTCTTCATTGATCAGTCCTTCGTTATGAAGCTTCTTGAAGAACTTCATCGTTTCCATATATTTCGGAAAGACGAATTCCGGCTGCAATGAATCGTTATACCATCCCCAATTGTTCGGTGTTCCATAATAGGAGCTGATTGTCTTGAAAGCCCCGTAGATTAAATCGTTGCGATCCGTCAAACCGATGGTGTCATCGATACCGTTATTGTCCGGATCGTTATATGTAAACCCTTTCAACATTTCATATAAATCATCAAGCGTTTCCGGTGCCGATAGCCCCAGGCGATCTGCCCAGTCCTTACGGTAAATGATGCCTGAACGGGCTAAGGCTCGCTCCTGGTACAGGCTGTAGAGTTTACCGTCGATGGCCGTATTCTTCAAAACCTCGGGCTTCAATCTCTGCAAATTCGAATAGTCCTTAAGATACGGGCCGATTTCCCAGAATAGCCCGCTCCGAATCTCATCCCTGAAATAGGATAAGGATGCGGCATTCTTCAGATACAGCGCTTGCGGCAAAGTCCCTGTTGCAAGCGAAGCAAACACCTTCTCATCGTAACTCCCGTCGGGTACCCACTGAATGTTAAGCTGCACGCCCGTTTTTTCCTCGATCCATTTCTCGATCCGATCGGAGGGAACCTCGGTGGTGTGCAGGTTGGCCATAATTGAAATGCTGGTTTTGCGATCAGAAGACGTACTTCCGCCATCCGCTCCCGATGATCGTGCCATGCTGATGCACGCGGCCGACACCATCAGGATAGCAAGCGTAAGAATGACATAGTTTGACAGACGGGTCATCAATCCGTTCTACCTCCGTTCCCCCATGTTTCTTGCGGATCCCGTGTGTTTGGGATGATCCTACATATGTACATCTTTTTTCATGACAAACCGTGATGATCAAATACAGTGATTATTCTTTTTGAAATGATTATTGAATGTAACCCGGGTTGCCCATACAATGATTATACACTTTGTTAAACAGGAAGGTGTACCTATTGCATCCAAAAAGTAGCTTTTATTCTAAAATGGTCCTGTACGGCTGTTTCATCAGCATCATTCCTCTCGTGGCCCTCGGCTTCTTCTCGTTCATGAAATCATCCACCTCCGTCCAAAATCACGTCAACAGCAGCAATATCCAGATTATGAATCAAACGAACAGCAATCTCGAACAGGTGCTGCGGACTGTGGATTATACACTGAATTACGTCATTAATTCCAATATTCTGCAAAGCGCGTTGTATCGGCCCCTGTCCTATTATGACTTCCAATTGTATAACAAACTGAGAGAAGAGATGAGTCTGCTGCAATCTCCGGAGACCAAGGTTACAGACGTCATCCTTGCGAACACGACAACCAACTGGCTGATCAATAACCGGGGCATGTACAAATTTAATGAATACGCTTCCAAGGATGCGCTGTTGACACTCATGGAGCTTCAAGGGAACTCCAATTGGGTGATGCTCGAGACGGAATCTCTCGGGTCCAGCGATACGCTCAGTTATGCCTGCCCCTACACGATTGCGCTGGTGAAGAAAATGCCGCTCTCCTCCTCCAGCGCCCGGGGTGTCGCACTCGCCACCATTCCCAGCTGCAGTCTTGCGGCTATGATGGATACCCCTTCCGAAACCCGGGAGGTGATGGTTCTGGACCATAATTACCGGATCGTTGTACATCCCGAGCAAGGAAAGCTCGGGCAATATCTGACCGATACCGGGTATACGGAGACGGAGCTGGACCATTTTGACAGTAAATCGGGGCAGTTCGAGACGAAGATTGACAACAAGCCGGTGTCCGTAACGTTCGTCCGGTCCGATTTTAACGGCTGGTTGTATGCCTCCTTTACCGAAATGTCCGCCATTACCAAGGAGTCCCGCTCCATCGGCTGGTTTACGCTGTATATCTGCATGCTGATGATCAGTTTCAGCATTCTGCTGGTATGGCTTGGAACGCGGAAGATGTACACGCCAATCCGGCACATTTTTGAAAATATCGTGGAGCGTCTGCCAGAAATCCAAGCCAACAAAAAGAGCGAGCTGCAAATCATCGATGAGCATATCCGGGATATGTTCAATTCAAACACGAAGCTCCGCAGCGAGCTTCGGCAGACGAGCCAGCAGGTGCGCACCTTTTTCCTCCAAAAGCTGTTTTTGGGCAAGAGCAGTCCGCCCGAAGTCATGGAGCAGATCGAGCTGTTTGGCTTCAAGGAGCAAATATCCGCTTGGGAGCATCTGGCGGTATTCACCCTCCAGATCGACATGCTGGACGAAACCCGCTATGAGCGCAAGGATAGTGACTTGCTGCTGTTTGCCATCAACAATATTATCGAGGAGATGATCCCCTCCTCCCATCGCCTCCCCTCTGTCATTATCGATCTCACGCAGGTTACGCTCATCGGACGAGGCGGCATCACGCTGGAAGAATTCAATGACTATATCTACACATTATCGGAGGAGATCCAGAAGACGACGCGCAGTGTTCTCGATCTGGAGGTCAGCATCGGCATCAGTCTGCCTTACGAGAACCTATCCAAAACGGCACGCGCGTACCAGGAAGGGCTCGAAGCCCTTAAACACCGCATCAAGCTGGGAACCGGTGTCATTATCCCTTATTTCAGCCTGAACTCGGGCAAGCACACCCGGGTCTATTTCTACCCGATGCAGGTGGAGAACGAGCTGATTGATGCCATCAAGCTGGCTGATGAAGATCGGGCAGTGGAGCTTCTAAAGCAGTGGCTGCTCGAAGTGTTTCGGAAGGATCGGACCCCGCATGATTATCAAATCTCGCTCATCCGGCTGTTAAATGATTTGATGATCGTAATGCAGGAGAACGGGATCATGCTCGAGCAGCTCGACATCCGGGACAGCTCTCTCGTGGAGGAGCTTCTTCGGCTCTACACCAATCACGATATCGAAAGCTGGTTTAAATCACGCATCATCCGGCCGATGGTTAGTGTATTCCGGGATCGCCAGGACTCTCAATACCAGAATCTTTCCGAGCAGATGATCGAGATTATCCGCAATGAGTTTGATCGCAATATTACACTCGAGGAATGTGCTTCCCGCCTCCATTACAACAATTTTTATCTTAGCAGCGTGTTCAAAAAAGAAACCAATATGTCCTTCAGCGAATACCTGTCCCAGTACCGCTTCAAAATGTCCAAGAAATGGCTTGTCGAAACCGACATGCCCATTAAGGATATTGCGGAGAAGCTAAGTTACAACAATTCGCAGAACTTTATCCGCTCCTTCCGCAAGCTGGAGGGGATGACGCCCGGACAATATCGCAGCAAATACAAAACCGGACAATAAGCCTTAAAAAACGGCATCAGATTACCAAAAAAGGTCACCTGTGTCCCGTACTTTTCCTGCAGGAGAGAATCTACAATTAGAATAGTCACTTGTTTGTGGTGCTATCTTGTGGATCATTTATGAAACTATCCCAAAAGGAGAATCTGTCAATGATACGAGAAATGCAGGCCGATATCGTCATTCTCGGCGGCGGGACAGGGGGAACTGCCGCTGCGCTTGCCGCCGCTAAATCAGGAAAGACGGTCATCATGACCGAGGAGACCACTTGGATCGGGGGACAGCTAACCAGCCAGGCGGTTCCGCCCGACGAGCATCCGTGGATTGAATCCTTTGGTTGCACGCGCAGCTACCGGCAGTTCCGCGAAGGCGTCCGCCAGTACTATCGCGAATACTTCCCCATGACTCCCAAGGCAAGATCCAATGTGCAATTAAACCCCGGCAGCGGCATCGTGAGCCGGCTGTGCCATGAGCCGCGCACGGCCCTCGCCGTCCTACAACAAATGCTGGCCCCGTACATTCACAGCGGTCGGCTTAAGATCCTCTATCAATATGCGCCAGAGTCTGCCGACGTTTCAGGGGATCGCGTGAACAACGTAACCGTTCGTCATCTTGAGACGCAGGATCAAATTACGCTTCACGCTCCGTTCTTCGTGGATGCCACCGAGCTCGGCGATTTGCTTCCGCTGGCGGGCATCGAATATGTTACCGGCGCCGAGTCCAAATCCCAAACAGGGGAACCGCATGCCGTTGACGGCGATCCGCTGCCGCAGGACATGCAGGGCTTTACGTATTGTTTTGCCGTGGATTATCTGGAGGGGGAGGACCACACGATCGAGAAGCCTGCCCTTTACGATTTTTGGCGGGAATATAAACCCGATTTCTGGCCGGATAAGCTGTTAAGCCTGACCGCCGTCAAGCCGTCCACAAATGAGCCGGTCGAGTATGAGATCTTTCCGGGACACGGTAAGTTTCCGCTCTATCAATACCGGCAAATCCTGGACCCGAAACATTTCGCGGAAGGTACGTTCGAAAGCTCGGTATCGCTTGTGAACTGGCCGCAAAACGACTACTGGCTGGGCTCCATTATCGATGTTCCGAAGGAAGAGGCCGACCATCATATCTATCAAGCCAAACAGCTTAGCTTGTCCCTGCTGTATTGGCTGCAGACCGAGGTGCCGCGGCCGGATGGCGGGAAGGGTTATCCCGGACTTCGCCTGCGTCCCGATGTGGTCGGAACGGAAGACGGGATGGCCATGTATCCTTACATCCGTGAGTCGAGAAGAATTCAGGCCGAGTTCACGGTCCTGGAGCAGCATGTGGCAACCGAATCGCGGCCGGACGGCGCTTCGGAAACGTTCCCTGATTCCGTCGGTATCGGCTGTTACCGGATCGATCTGCATCCGAGCACGGGCGAGCGCCCATACATTGATATCTCGTCCCTGCCGTTCCAAATCCCGCTGGGCAGCTTAATTCCGAAACGGATGAAGAATGTGCTGGCTGCCAGCAAAAACATCGGGGTCACCCACATTACCAATGGCTGCTACCGGCTGCATCCCGTAGAATGGAACATCGGCGAGGCCGCCGGATATTGTCTCAGCTACTGCCTGGACCATGATATTCTCCCGACGGAAGTCCGGAACGACGAAGAAAGACTCGCCAGCTTCCAGCAAAAGCTCGTCAGTGAAGGCATCGAGCTGGCATGGCCGGCACTGCGCCCTGTCTGATCCACCACTATTATAGAACGCCAAGAAACCAGCTCAAGGGCACCGTCCTTGGGCTGGTTTTTCCCGGTCCCGTTCATAACTTATATCTCGTAACTCATAACTCCTCAGCGGTTACGAATTGGACATCCTCAGGGAAATGACGGCTAATGCCGCACACCGACAGCTTGTAACCTTCTTCCACCGCATACTGTTTAAAATAGTAGGTCTCTCCGTCCTCGCCAAGCACAGGTGCCCACCCGCTTCCTTGCAGCTCCAATGCAAAAGAATCCAACGGCAAATGCAGGCCTTTGCCAACGGCCTTGATATAGCTTTCCTTTAACGTCCATAGATCAAAGAAGCGGGAAAGCCGGACGGAAGGATCACAGTCTAACAGCGCGTTAAACTCGGTTATATGAAAATAGCGTTTGGCGATATCCATATCGATCGCCTCCATTTTCTCCACGTCAATCCCGACCGGCGTGCTGCTAACGGCGCATACAATCCAATGCCCGGAATGGGAGACATTAAAATGCAGGTTGTCATGCTCCTTTAAGAACGGCTTGCCATAAGCGTTTCTTATGATTTCCATATGCATCGGGTCAAGTCCCAGCTTATCCCGAAGGATTCGGTGGACCATGGCATCACCAAGTACTGACCGCTGGTAATCGCTCGCTCTTCTGAATTTGGATACATAATCCTGTCGATCGGGAGTTAACGTCTTGAACAAGGCACGGAACGTCTCATCGCGAATTTGGTCCGAATTCTTGATTGCATATACTTCAATATGACTTGGTTGGTCAGCATGAAAAGTATTCATAACTCCCTCCTTTCAATATAAAACATAGTCACGTGTTCACTTCGATATGTACGTTCAGATCCCCTGCTTGCTTTATTAGACTCCCTCTTCCCAATTCCAACTGTAAACGGACGAACAGATCAATAGATTGACAAAGGAAAGAATTCCCGAACATAATGGATGAATATCTTACAAGGAGAAAGGTGGGGGGGCGAGTGGACATGCAATGGGTTTTGGATCAAGCGGTCGACTTGTTTAAGGAGGAGCTCGGCGACAATCTGGTCGGCATTTACTTACATGGCTCGTTAGTTATGGGCTGCTTCAACCCGGACACAAGCGATATCGATCTGCTGCTCGTGGTAGCGGACAAGCTTACCCGGGATCATATGAGACGGCTGGCCAAAAAAATCATAGCGTTCCACGATGGAATGCCCAATCGACAGGGGTTGGAGCTGAGCCTAGTCCTCGAATCCGGTCTGCAGGAGCTCGTCTATCCGCCTCCATTTGAATTCCACTATTCCGCCTTTCATCGCGAGAAATACCTGACCGAAGACGATTACCTATGCGGCGGATTCCAAGACGCCGACCTGGCCGCCCATTACACCGTGATTTTTCATCGGGGCATTGCCCTATACGGCAAACCCGTTCAAGAGATCTTTACCCACGTTGACCGGCAGCATTACATACAAGCCATTCTCCATGACGTGGAGGGTGCGGTACAAGACATCACTGACTCTCCTATGTACTACACGCTAAACCTGTGCCGAGTGCTGTACTATCTAAAGGCCGGCGTGGTTTCCTCTAAACAAGAAGGCGGTGAATGGGGTCTGCGCACCCTTCCTCCCAAGTATCATCGGATTATAGAGCGTGCCTTGTATCAATATAGCGGGGGAGCACAGAATCCTGCGGATTCCGAACCGGATGAACTCATCGCGTTTGCCGGCAATATGCTGGAGCAAATCCGAAGGGTTCTGGAATAGGGAGTGCGCGGGATCAACTTGCCGGACATAGTCCCAGTCAGGATTTCACTCTTACTCATACCACACCATCACCCCCTCCAACAAGAAAAAAACGAGCCCTTAATTGGGCTCGTTTTTTTAGATTATCCATTTCCAGAATGGTCTTTGTATTCTTTAAGATGATATCTAATAATGAAAACTCCAAGTATTAGAGCTAATATAGGAACTATTACAAACCAATAATGTCCAGTTAAAGAAATTAGGACTACTCCTACAATACAAATAATCAAGTAAATAACATCAGCTATAAGCCGTCTTCTTATATATGTAATTCTTGATGTATTTTTCATATTGAAGACCTCTCTTTTATCCCAGGATAATTACGTTGTAAATGGCCCTGAAAATCCTTAACCATCGGGCATGATCTTAATGGTATTGCCTTTATCTATCACCGTAAGCCCGTAATGCAGAAGGATGTCATTTTCATGCATCACCATTCCCTCAATCCCTATCAGTTTGAATTATCGGGGGGACCGCTCCCCGCCCAAGGGTTTGGGCGTCTATCATTGCACTTTTTAATTATGCTTTTTCCTCCCTTGGAAGGACGCCACCAATTGCAATTGAATCAGCACTTGTTCAAGGAGCTCTAACGGGTCATTTGAGTCCTCCACCTGCTCACAAATTTCGATGGCTTCTTCTACTGCTTTACTGAGTTCATCTGCACGTTTTTTCTCTTCTTCTGCTTGCTGGAGCCAGTATTTTAAAACCTCCGGCGAAATAAAACTCTGGCCTTTGTCATCTAGCCTATTGCAGTACTCCATATCCTCATGCCAATCTCTACTCATTCCGCTACCTCCTGAACTTCTAATTCCATTTCACTCACGCTTTCTTCTGCTGGGAACTCCGCATTCCAAAATTCACACTTGGCTTGTACATATACTACCTCTTATTCACTGGAACTTCCATTTAATCCCTGCGTATTTATCTTTAAGAATTTGATTCGATACGAGTCCAACAAATCCACTTGAAATGAGGTTCATCATATGAAAAAGATTTACTGGCCCGGAAGAACAAAATTGGAGCGAATGGAGATAACCACTACTCTCATATTTGATGTTATTCTCTACATTCCACGATGGATCATGAAGCTGTTATGAGGATTTCCCCTACCCCAGGGCGACCAGTGCGACTTCTTCAAAAAAGGTAGCACTTCAAGTTCACTGCTACGTTACTTCAAAAGCCTTACGTACAACAAAGACCCGTTCGTTATTAACGAACGGGTCTTCTGCGTTTAACGGTTAATGAATTCAGCCATTTGCAGCATTCGAGTTAATACGACCGCTCCCTCAGCCCGGGTAGAATGGGCTTCCGGAACGAACCGGTCAGAAGAACGTCCTTCCATCAACCCGGATTTGACGATGGCCGACACGGCCTCTTCGGACCAGGACGCAATGCGTTCGCGATCCTTGAACCCTTCCAAAATGGTGTCCGTATTTCCTGTCTCCAGATCCGTACCGGCAAGCTTCAGTGCACGGAGCAGCAAGACACTCATCTGCTCACGGGTGATCTCCTCGTTCGGACGGAACGTACCATTGCTGAAGCCTTCGATCAGCCCATGCTCCACTGCCGTAGCGACTGCGGCTGCATACCAATCGTTTGCCTTCACATCCTGGAAGCTCGCATGATCTCCCTGATCCTTCAATCCGAGCGCACGGACGAGCATCGCCGTGAACTGCGCTCTCGTGATCGCCTCGTTTGGACCAAAACGCGTATCGCTTAATCCCTCGATCAATTGTTTCGAGGCCAACAGCGTAATGTCCTCGCGGGCCCAATGGCTGCTTAAATCCTCAAACGTCTTCGCATTGGAAACTACGGAATAGGCCCCGCTCTCCCTCCACTTAAACTCCGCTTCGGATTTGCCTTTCGACGTGCGAATGAGCGCCGGTACGAAGACCAGCTTGCCGGATGCCGGATCCATCCGCAGCACCGTCGTTTGGGATGGGCTGACGACACTGGATAGAACCTTGGTAAACTTAGCGTAAGGTCCCTTAAGCGCCGGCAACGCAGATAACGTATCCCCCTGTTTCCAAGCCAAGTTTATGGAAAGTGACGCATCCAGCTTGGAGGCTCCTGCCTCCAACGCTGCCTTTACCCGATCCTCTTCTTCTTTTGAAGCTAAACCAACGCGAATTTGCAGACTTTCCGCCGTACCCCGTTGTTGCAATGTTTCCGTCAGCGAATGCAGCGGAATTTCCAATCGGCCTTGGGAGGATTCCAACACGATGGAGCCCCCCGGCAGGTCCTTCACGGCAGCACTCAACCCCTGAACAGGCAAGTGAAGAACGACGGAATCCGAAGCGTCGGTCACCGAATACGTAAGCACGCGTGAAGCCGCCGGCAGCTTGCTGAGCCGTTGCACGTCGCTGAGCATGCCCTTCTCGCTCGCATCCGCTACGATAACCGTCCCACCGCCCGGTGCCGTCTCTTTCTTGATGCTCAACCGCTCGGGCTCCGACGGTTTAGGAGGTGGTGTTGTCGATCCTCCACCGGGTGAACCGGATCCTCCGCCCGGAGTACCCGGATCGGATCCGCCGTCTCCTGTAGTAGTCCGGATGACCTCAAACGTCTTGCTGTTGGTTTTGAATTCGTCAACGAACACGTCCACCGTAATCGAATTGACGCCCGTTTGCAGCGGTACATTAGCTGTAAATTCACCTTTCGCCGACAGAGTCGCATCGGCACCATTCACCTTCACGGTCGCTTGGCCGGGTCCGAGAACTTCCACAAGCCCTTTCAACGCAAGCTGACTGTCGCGCGTCTCTTTGCCCTCGTCATCCATCAGCCCGCTTAATACGGCCGAACGAACCTGGTCGCCCGTATTGTAAGCATTGGCCACGAGCTGACGAAGCGTTCTTGTACCTGACGGATCCAGGGTGGAAATGACAAAACCTCCCTGCGGTATAACACTGTTATTCTCTTCCGGCGCTCCCCAGCTCCAGTTGATCGCTTGGTTCCGGTTGACTACGCGCGTCACGTGACCCGTGTTATCCACAACCACTTCAACCCCAAAGCGGTTCGTGCCCGTGGAGTATCCGAAAGCTTCCGTCATCACGTTGACGTTGCCCTCGATCCGGTTGATATTATAGAAATTGCCTTCCAGGAACGATTCCGGACTTCCCGGCAAGCTCATCCCGAGCTGGTAATCCTTCACCCACTCCTTATCTTGGAGAGCAGCCGCCGCGATCGGCCAGTTGACCTGGGATGCATCAAACAGCATCAGTCCGTTCGTGGACTTCAGCCCCGCCTGGAACACTTCGCGCTGTACGGCCGGCGCCTGCACATTGTTCATGGCAATGCCTGCATACAGCGGAATTTCACCATTCGTTACGATATTGCCGAGCGTAATATATTTCTGGATTTCCTGGCTGGTGGTTTGATAAGCCCCGATCATCAGAAAATCCAAATACTCGATATACCCGGTTTGATAGTATTCCGGCGTATACACCGATTCGTCCGGCATGCCGAGCGCGGGATTGAACCGGAAGTTCTTGCTGCCCCAGTTCACGCCGTTCAAATAATACGTTTCATACCAGGATCCAACATAAGAGGATACTTCGATCTTTCTACCTGTTGAAACTTCATAGGAATCCACCAGATCCTTCACTTCGCCGAAGAAGCTCTGAATCGTCCCTGAGCGGAATTCCCACCAGTCCTGAATCAGCGGGCCGTATACCCGAACATTGTTTTCATAGTAAAAGATATCGTTTGGCCATTGGTTAAGCTGCTTGTCTCGGGCCTGCAAAAACTGCTCGAACTTTACGCGGGTCTCGTCGCTGAAGTCGGCCCCCTCGTTGTCATATCGGCTCCGGTCATGGACAACGCCGTCCACATCATAGTTCTTAATGATTTCTTCGAATGTTCGAAGCTGATAATTGCGAACCTCGTCATTGGACGGGTTGACGAAGGCTACCAGGCCCTGCTTTTTGCTCTCGCGCAGTCGCTTGATCTCGCCGTTGTTCTCCGCGAAATATACACGTTCCTCCCAATCGAGGTGATCGTTCAGAACCGCATACTCGTTATGGGCAATCGATCCTTCGGCAAACACGTTGATCGCCGCATGAATCTCTAATCCCAGTGCATGACCATGATCAATAAACTCCTGCAGGAGGTCCAAATCCGGGCTTGCGCCTGCTTTTTCAGGTGCCTTGATCTCGCTGACATAAGGTCTGCCCGTCAAATCGTTCTTTTTATAAGAGACATAACCTTCAACGCCCTTCACATCAAATGCCACCGAGGTAACGCCCGTTTCCTTGGCTTTTTGCAAGAATGCCAAAACATCCTCGCTCGTTTTAAACTTTCTGACATTGGAAGCCTGGTCCACCCAGAGAATGACTTCTTTTTCCGGGGAGAAATCAGGTCTTGCAAACACCGCAAGATGACGCACATCCTGCTCAATGTCATTTTTCATTACTTTGACTTCGATATAATTGGTGCCGTTTGTTAACGTGTAGTTATGCGTGAAGGTACCATCCGCTTCAAAAGGAACCTCGATACCGTTCACAAGAAGTTTGATCGCGGTAATGTCGTCCATGTTGTCGATGCGCCCCGTGATGGCGGTGCTGCCTTCCGTTACGGTGTACATCATCTGGTTATCCAGCGTGAGCCGTGCAATAAGACCATTGCCGCTCATGATGTCGCGTACCTGAACCACTTCGCTTGATCATATCCCCGACCTTAAAATTCTCGGCCAAATAGCGCTTGATGTTATTACCTGCGTAGCTGTTATCCTGTGCCATCAGCACATAACCGCCTTCGGGAATTTCAAGCTCGGTCGGCCCTGTCCATACAGGCGGCTTCCCGTTGATCGAAGGATTGATCACCCGTAATACGCGGTTGTTGGCATCCACCTGCACGGCGACATTGGTCTGAGGAATCGTGATGGAATTGCCGTAATCTCTTGTAAAAATCGCCACGATGTTTGGCACGCCCGTGACATCCTTGTCGACATAGTCCAGCTTCTTCCGCGGACCTTCAATGTCGATCGTAATATCCTTCGGTGCCGCTTCGACTTCAATATAATCCTGGTTCTCGATCGGTTCGTACACGATATTCAGTGTTTGGACTGCCAGTTCGCCATCTCCCTTAAACAGTTTCACCTCAGCCTTGTTCGGGCCCGGCTCCAAATAAACATTCGTGCGAAACATGCCTTCCGCCGTAATCGCAGTTTCATCGCCATTAACCGTTACGCTTAAATCCTGATCCGCAGCATAATTCGCCACAAAACCCGCAATCTCAATGACCGGAATATCCACAGTCGTATCAGTTTGCGTAATCAGATGCAGCTCGGGTGGCAGCGGATCCGGCCCTGGACCCGGCCCCGGCTGCTCCGGCAGGAAATCAGCCGCTGTCACTTCTTCGCCCGCCCGCATCAGCTTTACCGTATCTCCCGTTTTGTTATGATTGAAGAGAGGTTTCTGAAAAACGGATTGATCCCACGCATGGGTGCCGCCAGCCACTACAACGTAACCACCGACCGGAATTGGAAGCAATGTTCCCGGATCCCAAGAAGTCGGAGGATCGCCGTTCGGTCCAACCACATTCTGGACAATGCCGCTCGCATCCACAGAGACCGCGACATGAAGCGTAGGCACCCATACCTCATCTTTATATACGGAACCCGTAACCGTTGCGCCGCTGGTATACAGCGCCAAATAATCATTTTTCCCTTCCACCGTATCGCCAGCCACGTTGATATCCGTGAACTCCAGACTCTCTCCGCCTTGGGAGACCAGGGTAACCAGTTCGGGAGCCGCGCTTTGAACCGGAGGAATTTCGTTATCCGCGAACGCCGAAGACCCAACCGGAACAATGAGAGAAACGATCAGTGACAGACTGAGAAACAGCGCGATTCGCCTGCGAAATAAACGATACATCAAATGATTACCACCTTTCTCCTATTCAGAATGAACGATCACGTGAATATGAAATTCAACGGTCACCCCCTTTACGAATTTTGAAAAAGCAGCCGCCAGCGCAGACTGCTTTTTCAAATGAATCATTTACTTCGTGGACTGAAACCATTCATTGGCTGCAGCCACCATATCGGCTCCACCTTCGGCTCTCCATTGAGCCAGGAATTGATCGTAAGCATCAATCGGCTTCGCTCCGGAAATGAATTGCAGCACATTGTCATCGAGCAGGGTCGTCAATTTCAGCAGGTTTTTGGATACAGCTTCAATTGGCGGTGCCGTTGACATCGGATCTACAACGATGATGCCTTCGGCATTTTTCTGGAAAGCTTCGAAATGCGCTTGCAGAATCGGATCCTTACGAACTCGTGCCTGCCAGTAGATTGGGTACTTCTCTTCGTCTACCCCTGTCAAGAAGCTGCTCGCATTATTCAATTCATCATTGAAGATCGGCAGAATCGGATAGTACTTTCCGTTCTTCACTTCATGATGGACGCCTTCTTTACCCAGCGCGATGCCTTTGAATGTCTCCGGCTCCAACTTCGCGTTCAGGAATTCCATGGCGGCTTCCTTGTTCTTCGAGGATTTCAGAATGGCTACATACCAAGTGGTGTTCGCTTTGGCTCCGACCACCGCTTTGCCGTCCTTGCCTTTCAGATAAGGAATAATGGACGTTTTGGCTTCCGGGAAGTTTTTCTCCAGCGCAGCAATCGTTGTTCCCGCATTCCACCAAGCCAGCTTATACATGGCCGCATTGCCGCCCGAGAATTTCTCGATGGACTTCTGTGCGGTATTGATCGGCGTTTCGGTGTCCAGTAGGCCTTCTTTATACAGTTTGTTCATAAAGGTAATGTATTCTTTCATCTCCGGCTGCTCGGCACGATGCAACAGCTTGCCATCGACCTCTTTCCAATCCGTCAAAATGCCGAATGTCGTGGCAATGTCTCCGTACAGGGAATCCTTGCTCATGGTGAGCGGAATTACCTTTTTCTTCTCTTTGATCGTTTTGAGCACATTGTAAAGCTCATCGGCAGTCGTAGGCATGGACAGTCCCAATTCGTCCATCCAATCCTGTCTTACCACAAGTTCCTCCCCGATGCTTACGCCAGCTCCGGTCTCGGGAATGCCGTAAATCTTCCCGTCGATGGTGGCACTGCCGAAGGATTCCTGCTTAATGGATTGCTTAATATAGTTGCCGTGGGATTCCAACAGCTCATCAAGCGGCTCGAGCGCTCCCGCAGAGGCCAGATTGTAGAACTGCGCTGCATTCAATTTCACAAAATCATAGTTATCTTTGCTGGATACGAGCAGGTTCAGCTTCTCATCCGCGTTCTCGGCCGGCAGCAGTTCGTATTCCACATTAAATCCGGTTCTTTCCTGGATGTACTTGGCCACATATTCAGTCTTCGGATCAAACAATCCATATTGCATGATCATGCGCAGACCCGGTTTTTCGGCCGTAGTCCCACCGTTCCCCTCGTCTTTTGGCGTGGTTGCCGGTGTATCCGTCGGCTGAGCGGCCGGCGTGTCCGTTGTGCCGCCTCCCCCGCCGCCGCATCCGGACAGCGCCAGCGTGAATCCGAGAATCCCGGCCAGTACCGCGGATTTTTTAATCTTGATCATGGATAACCCTCCTTGTGATTGAGAAATTCAATGAATTCTGCCATCTGACAATACGAAGCGCATCACCACCTTTATGAAGTAAGCTCTGATGAATCTAGCCTTTAACCGAACCTACCAGCACGCCTTTAACAAAATACTTTTGCAGGAATGGATACACCAGCAAAATCGGGATCGTTGCCAGCAGGATCGAGGAAGCTTGTATGGACTGAGGTGTTGCGTTAATCGCGGCGTCGACATTATCCTTCAGGAAGTCCCCGCTGGACGAAACCAGCAGCTCCTTCAGGTACAGCTGCATCGGCTTGATCGCCGGATCGGTAATGTAGATCATCGCCGCAAAATAGTCATTCCAGAAAGCAACCGCAAAGAACAATCCGATCGTTGCCATAACGGGAAGCGAGAGCGGTACAATGACCGAGACCAGGATGCGGATATTCCCCGCGCCATCCAGCTTTGCGGACTCCTCCAGCTCATCCGGAAGCCCCTCGAAATAGTTTTTAATGATGAGCATGTTGTACACGTTCACCATCGCCGGCAGGAATAACACCGGGAAGGAGTTCACCAGATTCAAATTTTGCATGAGCAGGTACGTCGGAATCAGTCCGCCGCTGAAGAGCATCGTAAATACGAAGATCAACAGCAGCCCTTTCCGTCCCCGCAGCCGGTATTTGGACAACGGATAAGCTGTCAGGGTGGTCAAAAACAAGCTGCAAGCTGTTCCGATGATCGTCAGAAAAATGGATACCTTGAGCGAATTCAAGAACATGGAATCCTGCAGCACGTACTTGTACGTTTCGAATTGAACCCCGACCGGGAGCAGCCCAACCTGACCCGATATGACGGCTCCCTCGCTGCTCAAGGATTTCGCGATCAGGTTCATGAAAGGCAGCAGGGTCGTTAAGCCCATCATGATGAAGAACGTATAATTGAATACCGAGAAGCATTTCTCCGAAAACGACGTTTGGATGACACCTCGGGTGGTGTTTGTTCCTTCCAAAGCTTTTTTGTGATCCATTTGCGCCACCCTTTCTTTACCAGATCCCGCGCTGTAAGTATTTTCTGCTCATGGCATTGCCCATGATGACCAATGTGAAGGATATAACGGCTTCGAACAAGCCAACCGCGGTCGAGAAGCTGTAATCCTGGTTCCCGAGACCCTGCCGGTATACATAGGTTCCAATGACATCCGATACCTGGTACACCACCGGATTGTACATGACGAGAATCTGTTCCGTTCCCGCTTCCAGCACGTTTCCGAGCCGCAGGATAAACATCAGGACAATAATCGGGGCAATCCCCGGGAGCGTAATGTGCCACAGCTGCTTCCATCGTCCGGCCCCGTCGATCTTCGCGGCTTCATACAGCATCGGGTCGATCATTGTAAACGCTGCCAAGTATACGATGGTGCTCCAGCCCGTTTCCTTCCAGCCTGCCGAGGTGATCAGCACGCCTCGGAACACGCTGTTATCCAGGAAAAACGCAATCTGCTCCATCCCTAAGGATACCAAAACTTTATTGACGATTCCTCCGTTCGTTGAGAGGATATCGATAAACAATCCGCCGACGATGACCCAGGACAAGAAATGCGGAAGATAGATGACGGTTTGCACCGTGCGCTTAAATACCATATTCCTCAGCTCATTGAGCATCAGGGCGATAATGATGGGGAGCGGAAACAAGATCACGATTTTCAGGAAGCTGATGATGACCGTATTTTTAAATACCTGAGCAAAGTCCGGCGACGTGAACAGCTTCTCGAAGTGCTTCCATCCCACCCACGGGCTGTCGGCAAATCCGGTGAATATGTTGAAATCCTTAAATGCAATCGTTATGCCGTACATCGGCGTGTACTTGAACAGCAAAATGAACAAGATGCCTGGTACGAGCAGCAGATAAAGATCCCACTCTTTCCATATGTCCGACCCTAAACGGCCCCAGTACCCTCGTTTTTTCTTCATCTCTCTATACGGTGCCGGCGATGGTTCTATCGTGGGTTTCATCGACTCGTCTCCCCCTTTCTATTGATTCAATCTCCTTGGTTACTACAAATTGTAATTGCCGGCGCAGGGACTGAGTAGGCGAGGATCATTACTATTTATGGTAATATGATGTTGTGTTGGGGCATGGACGTCAGTAATTATGCCATGAGGTTGCGGTAGGTGTTTCATGGGGTGTTAACTTGTGACGATCAGAACATAAAATCGTGGACATGAGTCAGCACAAACCATTGACTCATTATCAAGATGCTTGCTCATCACTCCGCATGCGGATTGTTCTTCCGATCCCTGTTACCCCCAGATTTCTTCTGAATGAATAAAACCATGTTGAAATCCGGGAATAAAGGGGACCGCTGCCGCTTCTCCAGAACAATTCCGCCTGCTCCGTTGAAGCTTGCTCAAGAATGAAGTTGGCATTTCGAAGCACACGGCTTTGCCGTGCTTCATCGCCAAGCAAGGCCCACGCTGCTCCGCTCCGAGCTTGGCCTACCTAGCCTCAACCATGTTGCGCGGGTGATTACTTCCGCCCAGCCGATAGTTAAGGCTGGGAGTAAAACCAAACAAGCCGTTCGGGATGTATGCCCCGAACGGCTCGTTTGGTTTGTTTATGTAAACTGCGCGCGCTCTGCTGCGCTGCGCTTCCCCTCTCCTCCCAAACCAAGGGGGGAGGCTTTTTGGGTGGACCCTCGCGGACCAGTGGAGAGGGAGTGTCGGTTTCCGAAAAAGCGTAGCGGTCGGCTGAAAGTTTTCCACCGGAAAACTCGCATCGAAAGCATAGGCTGGAGCCGAAAATCTTCCGCTGTAATCATAATTCCAGGAAATTCGACGACAACAGCGATTGGAGGAACGATACGACCGCGGAGCGGACTCTCACACCTCTACTTCCCCCAACCAAGGGGAGTGGCTTTGGGAGTGGTTTGAACCCACGCGGACCAGCGAGGAGCACGGATCGATTCCGGAAAAGCGAATGCGGTCGCCCGAAAGTTTTCCATCGGAAAACTCGCATCGAAAGCATAAGCTGGAGCCGAAATTCTTCAGCTGCAATCATAATTCCAGGAATTTCGGCGACAACAGCGATTGGAGGAACGATACGACCGTGGAGCGACAAAGAGCGAAGGAGTTTTACGCCCCTACACCTCCCAGCCGATCCCCATCAATCACCCCTTAAACTCCCCCGGATTCACCCCCCAATATTTCCGAAACACCTTGGTGAAATAACTGACATCGCGGTACCCGACCAGCCGGGCGGCATCGTACACCTTAAGTCCTTCCTGCAGCAGCGACTTGGCCCGCTCCATTTTGCGTTCCAGCACATAGGTCGAGAAGACAACCCCCATTTCCTGCTTGAACAGCCGGCTAAGATAGGAAGAATTGACATAAAGCCGGTCCGCCACCGTATGCAGCGTAATTTCCTGATCCATTTCCTCTTCAAGCAGGTTCAGAATATCTTTCACCACCTGATTGCTCGTCGTTTTCCGCTGCTCGCTCATAAAGGAGACGATATGCTTCACCGTGCGCTCCAAGAGCGACCAGGTTTGCATTTTGGTGCTCAGCAGCTTGACGTTATGAAAATATTCGATATCCTCGCCGACGACTTTTTTTACCGTCCAGCCCTGTTTCTGGATCATCCGGGTAAAGAAGCTGTTCATGTACAGAACCGCCTCATGAAATTCGTCCGAGGATTCGGATCTGGAGAAGGCTTCTTCCCATAACCCCTTCAGCGCCTCCAGCGCTTTCGTCTCGTCGGCCGTTTCCAGCGCGATCTCCAGCGTCTTCTCCAGATTCTGCTGCACGATCACGCCCTGGATATCCCGCTGGAGCTGCTCCCGGTAAGGAATCGCAAGGTCGTGTCCATACACGACGCGCTCCTGAAGCGCCCGGCAGGCCTGCGCATACAAGAGACTCATCTCCTCGATCGTCCCGATGGATGCACAGATGCCTGCGCTTGCCGTTAACTTCAGCACTTCCCTCGTCTGAGAGAGCAGCTTGGATACATCCGCATTCAGCCGCAGCATAGCCTCCTTGGCGTCTTGGTTTTCCTCCACGATCCACACCATCAGCAGCATACTGCCGGAATCCGACGTGATCCAGAGAGAGGGATGGGACAACAGCTCCTTGGCCAGGCACTGCATCGTAAACTGCAGCAGCTCGACATCCCCCCGTTGAAACCGGGTCTCACACTCCGGCAGCGGGTCAAGGTCCACCACAGCTACCGCAATACGGTCGTCCTCCTTCAACGGAATATATAATTCCTTGCTCTTATTAAGAACATCCGGTTTTGTATATTTACCGCTGACCCATTGAATAAAAAAGAGATTTTGCAAGTGCGGAAGATTGTCCTTCCATTTCTGTTCCAACGCCGCCTTGCGCTGCCACTGCTCCAAATCCTCCCGTAGCTGCTGCCTCGCTTCAAGGACCGCTTCGAGAATATCCTCCTCGCCGGCGGGCTTCAATAAATATTTGGACACCCCGTATTCCAGCGCCAGCTGCGCAAACTCGAAGTTGTCATGTCCGCTCAGAATGATCATTTTCGTCAATCGGCTGATATCCTGCCGGCTTCGAAGCTCGCCAAGGAGCGTCAATCCATCCATTTCAGGCATCTGCACATCGATCAGCATTATATCCGGTTTCTTCCGACTTACAAGGTCAAGGGCTTCGACACCGTTGGACGCCATACCCACCACTTCAATTCCATGCTTGTCCCACGGGATATTGTAAGCCAGTGCATTACGCAGCCGGGGTTCGTCTTCCACAATCATGAGATTCATTCAGGTCCTCCCTTTCGAGCGATCTATATATGAGTACCTACTTCAGGTTAACTTCCTTGCAGCGATCCAGTGGAATGGAGATCGTGACAGTTGTGCCTTCGCCTGAGACACTGTGAACCGTGAGTTGAGCTTCCTTGCCATAATACAGCTTCATTCGGCTCAGCACGTTCCGAAGACCGAACAGATCCTTCACATGCTCTTCATCCTGAGAAGACGCCGGCACGCTTCGCGAACTCATCATCTCCAGCTCATGCTGGATATAACGCAGTCGTTCTTCCTTAATCCCCGGCCCGTTATCCTGTACGCTAATAACCACGGTCTGCCCCTTTTCGATCCTGCTGGATATGACCAGGCTCCCTCCGGAGGATTTACCCTCCATGCCATGAATGATGGCATTTTCCACCAAAGGCTGGAGCAGGAGCTTGAGGAGCGGAACATCCTTACTCTCTTTCGAAATGTGATAATCCACGGTGAAATTGTCCATGAAACGAAGCTGCTGAATTCGTAAATAGTAGTGCAGATGGGTGATGCTCTCCTCAATCGTGAACACCTGCCTGCCCTTATTTAGGCTCAGCCGAAAAAACTTCGACAGATTCATCACCATCTCGCTGATCTCATCCGCATCGTAGTTTTTGGCCGTCCAGTAAATCGAATCGAGGGTATTGTATAGAAAATGCGGGTTGATCTGGGATTGCAGAAACTTCAGCTCGGTAGTCGTTAATCGCAGCTGCTGCTCATAATGATCCTCGATCAGATGCTTCTGTACGACGGCCATCTTGTTAAACGACTGAATGAGAAAGCCGAACTCGTCCTTCCGCTTGGTATCGACATGAATATTCAGCTCCCCGCTGCTGAGCCGCTTCATCCCACGCGACAACTTCAACACAGGGGAGGCAATTCCGCTGTAAACCACCCATGAAATAATGATGGCCAGCAGGATGCTCAGCCCGATGATCGCAACCGTGAACAGGCGCAGCTGATCAGTCTCTTTGTACAGCTCGCTTTTCGGCTGAACCAGCGCGAGGCGCCATGCGGAGTAATCCGAGTCAATCGCTACGGTCATATCCTTGTCGGAAATGTTATCCTCATGCACTCTGCCTGTCTCCACCACCACTTGTCCCTTTTCGTTCAACAGGGCGATACGGCTGTTCTCGGAGGGAAGCAGCGTCTTGATGATATTTAACAGCTTGCTCTTGTTAAAGGACACCACCAGCAGATTCGACTGCCGCTCGCTGTTGTACAGGTCCATCGCACGAATCAAGGAGACGCTGTCCGTATTCGTCATCTGGCCAAAAGTGATGCCCTCCGCCACTGGGGATTCCGACATCACGTAGGAAATCCCCGTTCCGTTCCTCCGGGCAGCTTCGACAAGCCATTCCCGCTGCGTCTCACCCGTCAGCTCTTTGACGCCATAATGAGTAGAGATTAACCTGCTGGACGCCGGATGATACACCGAAATTTGGGATACAAACCGGTTCACCGAAACGGAATTCAATAACTGATCCAATATATCCGAGAAATCCACGATCGAATGAGGGGAGAAGTTGGTGCTGTTTTTGTTCAACAGCTCATTCATTCCAGGATCGCTTGCAATCAGGGTGGATATCTCCTCCACGTTTTGCAGCGCCAGATCAAAATGATTCATCGCTGACGAAAGCGCCATCTCCGTCCGCTCGACCGCCTGTTCATACAGAATATCCCGGGACCGTTCCACCGCAAACAGGCTGATGATGACCAGCGGCAGCAGGATCAGCAGAAAATAACCGGTTAAGCGGGTTTGAATATTTTGCGAAAACCGATCCCGTACCCAGCGAATCAACGCCATCATTCGAGTCCCCCCTCCTTTGGCGGCCGACATCATTGTTTGGAGTACCATTCATTCACTTCCTTCGTGATTTCATCTCCTCCTTCTTCCTTCCACCTCTTCACATAGTCATCGAAGGCATCCAGCGGTTCCAGCCCCATAATGATCTTCGTAAACACGTCCTCCAGATTTTTAAGCTTATTGCTGTACTTCGTCATGGCAGGTGTGGGAACGCCATAGAATGCATTCGGGGTTATATGCGAATGAATCATCTGCAAGTTGTTGTATAGGTTGAAATCGCCTAGTGAGTCAAGCCGCTCCTTAAACAGCATTTGGTCCGGCACATCAACAAGCGACTGATAAATTCCACGGTACAAATGCTTGTCGTGAAGTGCAAAATCCGTAACGATCGCCCCGTCCTCCCAACGCCAGATTTCGTTCTCGAAGCCGAGCTTCAGCGTCTTATAGTCACTGGCGATAAAGTCCAGAAACCTAATCACTTCGGCTGCGTTCTCCGATTCGGCGGGAATGACATTGTAGCCGCGGATAATGTCCTTGCCCTCTACCCCTTTGAGTCCGTCCGGTCCCGTCGGATACGGTAGCGGAATCCACTTTGCCTCCGGATCCTTGCTCATATTGGCCGCAATCGGTCCCCGCGTATCGTACCATGCTGCGGAGAAGAGGCCCACCGTGCCATTTTCTATTTTTTCGAACAGATTATTTTGCAGGTTAAGAGGAAACTCTCGATCGAGCAGATTCTCCTGATACAGCTTGGCAAAAAACGCGAGGGTCTCCTTTGTTTCAGGCAGAATACTTCCGTTCACCAACTGCCCATCCCGTTCAAACCACGTATTCCGCTGCGTGCCGAAGGCGCCGAAGAACGGGGAAGACCTGCCCAACTTCGATGTCAGGGTAAGGCCGATCGTATCCTGCACGCCGTTGCCGTCCGGATCATCGAGCGTGAAGGCACGGATGACTTCGTAATATTCCTCCAGTGTTTCAGGCGGTTCCAGGCCAAGCCGATCAAGCCAATCCTTTCGGACATACATTAGCTCTGCCCCGGTCACCTCATTCAAGCTTGGCACCGCATAGATTTTACCGCCATATCGAACCCGATCCCAGACCTCCGGCGGAATTTTCTCTTTTAGATGGGGACCATGCTTGTCGATTAACTCATCCAGCGGCATAAATGCCTTTTGTTTGACATAATTGTCGAACCACACCGGTTCATACGTATGAAGCATATCCGGCAAGTTGCCGGAGGACATAATGACATCCAGCTTCTCGTTGTATACCTCAGGCGGCGGAAGAT
>NZ_JBNDYG010000013.1:0-6201 GCF_049893405.1 Paenibacillus sp. Dod16 | reverse complement strand
GATTAACTCCGATTTCAAGTCCCGTGCGCTCTTCAATGTAAT
This sequence comes from Paenibacillus sp. Dod16, assembly GCF_049893405.1. Lineage (NCBI taxonomy): Bacteria > Bacillati > Bacillota > Bacilli > Caryophanales > Paenibacillaceae > Paenibacillus > Paenibacillus sp. Dod16. The sequence goes on along the minus strand of NZ_JBNDYG010000013.1, from coordinate 6,159 downwards.
TCAGATACGGATTGTCATTCTCGTCCATGCCGGCAGGAAACGTCATCCCGAGACTGGAAATAACGATGCTGATGGATGCGCTCTTCGGTTGATTCTCCGGCGGATGTTCTCCCTCAGAGTCCGTCTTGTTACACCCGGCAGCAAGGAGCATCAGAAATACACAGACGGGAAGCAATAGAACGTTACCTTTAAGCAGCCTTGACACCCTTCGATTCCCATGTTGAAATAACTCATCATTACAGGCCTTGTTCATCGGCATATGTCCTCACTCCCTCAGCTAGTAAGCTAATATTACTATATAACGATTTTATGGTGAGTTAGCTCACCTTTATAATCATTCTGTAATGTTTTGCAGCTTCCTTCACCCCGGACAAAAAGAAAAGAGCCGTCCCCGGTCTTCCCAAACCAGGGTGCGGCTCTATCTATAACAAAAACATTCATCCTGACATCAAGGACCATGACGTCCCTTTTTACAGCTCGTGTTATTGTTTGGCACAACACACATGCAAGAATAAGCTCCCGCTCCAAGTGATCGGCCCGCCCAAAATAATGAGGACAGTTAGACCCATAATATTATTTCGGTTCCTCTTGTTCGCTGCCGTCTTCCAGAAGCGGAATTTCTTTACGCTGCTCTTCCGATTGCACTTGGATCACTTCGAACGTACGGCCACAGTGGGCACAAAACTTAGCGTTCATAGCGGAGCTGTTTCCACAGCCTCTGCATACCTTCTCATCCGTAAGATTGGCGATTTGAAGCAGATTTTGTTCGATTTCAAAATTCAATTGATGAATCTTGGCCACGTAGCTCTGAATACTTTCCTGAACAGGCGGCCACTTCCCAGCTTCGGTTGCAGCAAATACAACCTTGCCGATTTCCAGAAGCTGTTCATCGATGTCGCTTTTTTTACCGTTGTTTTGCAGCTTTAACCGATTGATCTCCACCAACGTTTTGGCTTTGTTTCCGGCGTCGGACACACCGGCCTTAAATTTATCAAAAAAACTCAAGTATGCTCTCCCCTCTCTATTCACCCGTTTGAAGCAGTATTTATTTTATTCCTATAAGAGGTTGTTCAAAAAGTCCGCTTTTGATCACGAAGCGAATCAGGAAGCAGCTCGGCATCGAATCTTGAATTCAGCCGGGCCTTCCGGTGCTCACGTACCCAAAACGTACGCTCCGCTCCTCAGTCCCTAGCTTCATCCAACCTTCTTGGTGCTGAAAATCGACCTTTTTGAACACGTACTATAAGGAGATTCTCAGAATTTTATCATGATCGGTATAGTTCACGCCAGCACCAAGTCCTCTTGCAAACACCTGAATCGGAACGTACGTCACGCCGTCGATCACTTTTGGAGCGACCGTAACGGATTCCGATTTGCCGTTGTAAAAGACGGTTTTGCTGCCAATCGTAAGTGTTATTTTATGATTGCCTCTTTGCACGCCAATGCTGGCCGCTTCGCGATTCCAGGTAACCTCAGCTCCCATTCCTTCAGCGATTTCCCGCAGCGGCACCAGATTGACGTTGTTATACACCAACGGCTCACTGCCAAACTTCACCATGCTGCCATTAACGAATACTTTAAGACCCGACTTGGCATAAGCAGGCGCTGCCGGCTTCGGCGCAGCGGATTTTGTTGTACTGTTCTTCGATGATTTGGCTTTAGGCGTCGATGAAGGCGATGTGCTGCCTGAAGAGCTCCCTCCGCCGTTATGATAATGATACTCGCCATAAGACAGACCCCAGCGTTCGCAATTGGTACGGCAGGTATGCCCGCCATTGGCATCCGTTCTTCCCGGATGAGCAGAAACAACCGAACCGGACACAAGCAATAAAGCGATGGTGCAGCACAGCATTTTTTTCTTCATATCTAACATTACCCCCTGGTATAATATTCCTCCACTACATTCTAGCATATTTCTTATATAGCAGATGGATATATAGAGGGCTACATAATATAGAAGAAAGACTATTGCATGCTGATGATCGCTTGCCTTGTTTCATTTTCAACCCCCGCGTTTATTCGTTACATATAACAGATCCTTTTGTGCCAAAATATTGCCAGAAAGGAATGAGACCCTGATGAATAAAAAGAAACCTGAATATGATGGACAGTTCCCCGGCGTTGACCCTATTCCCGAGCCCGATCGTCCGGATCAAGCCGCAACCGACAAACTCGACGATCTGGTCCTTGGCGTTTTGGAAGACAAAGATGAATCGAAAATCGATATCGATCCCGATACGGAAAATTACGATAAACTTCGTAAAAAGTAAGACAAGTCCCGTTTCAATATAATGTAAAAAATATAATCAATCTGTTAAAGTGTTCAAAAATAATTTATCGTTCTCATTTTGAGAACGATTATTTTTATGTTATGATTAACATAGAAGCTTGGAACGAAGGGAGGAGTAACCGTGAACTGTTTCTTAAAAACAGCAAGAATTCTTTGGATGCTGGTACTTGTTCTGGTTACGGCATTTGCCCTTTACATTCCCGTCCAGGAGTACTCCAGCAGCGAAACCCATGATGAGCGGTATGTATACAAGCACGACCATCATCTGAAAGCGGCTGTTCTGAAACACTCTCACATTCTCTCCAAACTTAAGGCAGCCGGCAATGCCTTGCCGCTGTTCTTATTGATGTCGGCCGTTCTCATGCTGCAGGCTCCCAAAACACGTCTGCCTTATCGGCCGATCATTCCGCTTCGACTCCGGCTTTTATTATTATTCCCCATTAAATACACATCGAAGTTCGTTTAGTATCCTCCCCTTTTTCGCTTTCAAACTGACTGCGGTTTCTTAAATTCGCCCAATTTCTCATTTCTCAGGCAACCCTACGATCAACCTGTGATGATTTACGTATGCACATAGGTTTATTAAAGACTGTGCAATTTCATCCTGAATGGATTGTTTTATTTGGCTGCGTATATTTTGAGATCCGTGTGACCGGTCTGCAAAAAACTAAAAAAGTGTATTTTTAGGAGGATTTTAACCTATGCATGTTCGCGAAACAGATTTGCCCGGAATTGGTAAGAAGTTCGTAATTGATACCCGCGGAGGCGATAAACTGGTCATTATCATCCACGATGACGGACGCCGTGAAATGTACCATTATGAGCATGACGATCCGGACGAAAGCATCTCCATGATTTCCCTGGATGATGATGAGGCTCGCCAAATTGCCGCCATCGTTGGCGGTCTCACTTATAAACCTAAAGCGCTGGAAACGATCGACATCGCGCTGGACGAATTGATTATCGAATGGTATCGCATCGAGCCCCATTATTACGGGGCAGGCAAATCGATTGGTGATTTGGGCGTACGTCAAGCCTCTGGTGCAACCATCATTGCCACAGTTGATAAAAACAGTAAACAAATCAATCCCGGACCTGACGTTATTATTACGCCGGACTCGACTCTCGTTGTCGTCGGTGAACGTCAACAACAGCGGCTATTTAAACAAATCTTGATGAACGGACGTGGTTGATGAATGGATCATTTGGTTTTAGAAGTTGGACTGGCGATTTTCCTGATCGCCCTGGCGGGGTTGTTATCAGCTAAACTCCGGTTTTCCGTCGTCCCTTTCTACATTCTGGTAGGGATGGCGGTAGGGCCTCATGCTTTTCATTTTGGATCATTCGATTTTCGTTTTATAGAAAGCGCCCCGTTCATCGACTTTATGGGTCGCATCGGCGTACTGTTCCTTCTGTTCTATCTTGGCCTTGAATTCTCGGTCGGCCGGTTAATCAAATCAGGGAAGTCCATCGTTGTCGGCGGCAGCATCTATATTGCCATTAACTTTACGCTTGGACTGATGATCGGGATCTTTTCCGGATTCCCCGTGGCGGAGACACTCATTGTAGCGGGAATAACCACCATCTCCTCAAGCGCGATCGTAGCGAAGGTGCTGGTTGACCTGAAAAGAACGGCGAATCCCGAAACCGAGATGATTCTTGGTATTATCATGTTCGAGGATGTTTTCCTGGCTGTCTATATCTCTATTCTTTCCGGACTCGTATTGAGCGGATCATCATCGCTGGGCGGAGTACTGATATCTGCGGTGATCGCCCTCGGATTTATGCTGCTTGTCCTTATTCTTGGCCGTAAAGCCGTACCGCTTCTGAATAAAGCATTAAATATACGGTCTAACGAATTGTTTGCCCTGGTTGTTTTTGGCGCGTTGTTCCTGCTCGCAGGATTCGCCGAGACGATTCATGTCGCCGAGGCCATCGGCGCTCTGCTCGTCGGGCTTGTCCTCGCTGAGACAGAGCATAGAGAACGCATTGAGCATTTGATATTACCATTCCGTGATTTCTTTGGAGCCATATTCTTCTTTAGCTTCGGTTTAACGATTGTACCTTCCGAGCTTGGCGGAGCTGTGTGGTTATCGCTGATCGCCGTGATCATCACGCTCCTTGGTAATTTTATTGCGGGCATGCTTGCAGGACGCAGTGCGGGATTGTCCTCCAAAGCATCCTCCAATATCGGTCTGACCATCGTATCCCGCGGAGAATTCTCCATTATTCTCGCGAATATGGGTAAAGCGGGCGGGCTCGCAACCTTCATTCAGCCGTTTGCAGCCCTGTATGTGCTGATACTGGCGATACTCGGACCGCTGCTCACCAAGGAGTCCAAGCATGTGTATAACTTTTTGAACAAAATCATTAAATTTAAAGACTATAAGGAGAAGAAACCGGTTAAACCGAAGCTAAAGGATGAAAGTGCTAGCGGATAAAGGAGGGTACATTGCCTATGGTTCAAGCCCCGGTTCGGGTAACGAACGGTCCGCAAAAGGCCGTAAATAAGGCAAGTACACGAAGAAGAATGAGCATGGCTGCCATCGGAGGACTGATAGCGGCATTCGGTTTAGATTTATTTCTTGTTCCCAGCGGCATCATCGCGGGCGGCGTAACAGGAATCTCTGCCCTCGCTTCGCATCTGACGGGACTTCATACAGGCATGTTTCTGTTTGCATTAAACCTGCCTCTGCTCCTGCTGGTCTACCGTAGGTCCAACCGTGAAAGAGCCGTCATTGCCACCGTCGGGCTGCTTACTTTTTCTGTATGCTCGATCCTGTTTTTTCCGGTTCCCGCTCTCATTGACAGCAAGATTGGGAGCGCAGGCATCGGCGGCATTATCCTTGGGCTGGGCATTGGACTCGGCCTTCGTTACGGCGTCGTTCTGGACACACTCCAAATGCCCAAGATGCCGCAGCAGATATCACATCTGCTAACCCGTTTAAAGCTGCCATACGTCCATATCATGGTCAATACATTCGTGCTGTCATTGGCCGGACTGCTGCTCGGCTGGGAACGAGCGATGTACTCTGCGATCGCCTGCCTGATGGCGCTGGAGACCGGACGTATTACGACTTCAAGCCTTCCGCTTAAACGCGAGGTCCGGATTCGAAGCGTGAGCGAAGCGGAAATCAGACACAGCATGAAATCCATCATGGGGTATGATTCCCAAGCTGCTGACACGAAAGATGACGCTATGCATGATGGCGACACCATCGGTTCGACGCAGCTGGTCTATCGGGTTCACATTTTGGAGATGCCCAGGTTCAAATCCATTGTGAGAAGCCTGGATCCGAATGCTGAGATTACCATCATCCAGAAGTAAGTTTCTCTCTAACATGTAAATGAACTGCACCCCAATTGTTAGACACATCTAACAGTTGGAGGTGCAGTTTTTTTATGACTATATTTACTAAGGATAGCAAATTGGCATTAATTCAAGGTATGACTCCGATCTTCTATCTCAGACCGAATACGCAAATCAAATGGGCGTTACCAAGTCTCAATTGCAATATTGGTTGAAGCTCTATGAGATGCATGGTGAGCCTGCCTTTACTAACGGCTATACAAATTATCCGGCAAGCTTTAAACTGGACGTACTCAATCATATGGCTCAATCAGACGCTTCTCTCATGGATACCGCTGCTTTGTTTAAGCTTCCGGACTTCTCCATGCTGTATTCTTGGCAGAGAAAGATGGAGACAGGCGGTTTAGAAGCCTTGAGCCAAAAAAGAAAGGGCGTCCATCCATGAAGAAAAATTCCAATTCGTCTACCAAACGATCCGTAGTTCAAGGGTCTGTCGAAGCACTCGAAGAACGTATCAAACAGCTTGAAATGGAAAATGAGTATCTAAAAAAGTTGAATG